>NZ_QVLV01000007.1:0-131532 GCF_003435485.1 Eisenbergiella massiliensis | reverse complement strand
TTAGCAGTAACTGTGAGGGTACTGAACAGTTACAAAATATCATAACTGTTCAGCAGGTCAGCGCATTTACTGCGCTGACCGTAAGAAAGTGATTCAAGAGTGCTAAAATCCATCGCCAAAGGCGATTTAGGATGGATTTTAGCAGTAACTGTGAGGGTACTGAACAGTTACAAAATATCATAACTGTTCAGCAGGTCAGCGCATTTACTGCGCTGACCGTAAGAAAGTGATTCAAGAGTGCTAAAATCCATCGCCAAAGGCGATTTAGGATGGATTTTAGCAGTAACTGTGAGGGGTACTGAACAGTTACAAAATATCATAACTGTTCAGCAGGTCAGCGTATTTACTGCGTTGACCGTAAGAAAATGATTCAAGAGTGCTAAAATCCATCGCCAAAGGCGATTTAGGATGGATTTTAGCAGTAACTGTGAGGGGTACTGAACAGTTACAAAATATCATACAGGCATGAGGTGATATCAGCCGGAGAGGATGAAAGGAGAAACGTATGGATTTTTACATAAAACGCGGACAGAAATACCGGATCAGGATAAGCGACAAGGAATCCGATGCGGTAAAAATTGCGGCTTCCAATCTGGAAAAGGATTTGGAAAAGGTTCTGGGAGGAGGACTGCAGGGCGATGAGTACGCACAGGCATCCGTTCCGGAAGTGGATTCTGCGGAAAATTATTCCGAAATCCGTATCGGAACAATCGGAATGTGTGAGGACATTGACAGAATTGCCGGAAACCTCCTGCGGGATGAAAAAGGCGTACTGATAAAGGAAGCGTATCTGCTCTGTGTCCGGGAAGGAAGGCTGATTATTGCGGGCAGCGACAGAAGGGGAACGATTTACGGCATCTATGAATTCTGTGAAAAAATCGGCGTTTCGCCCTGGTATTTCTGGGCGGATGTACCGGTGAAGGAAAAGCAGGAAATCCGTCTGCCGGAGGATTTTTTCAGGACAGATCACCCTTCCGTGGAATACAGGGGGATTTTTATCAATGATGAGGAAGAGCTGGAGGCCTGGGTAAAGAAGCACATGGGCGAGGAAACCATCGGCGTGAAGACCTATGAAAAGGTGTTTGAGCTGCTTCTTCGGTTAAAGGCAAACTACATATGGCCTGCCATGCATGTCAATTCCTTCAACAGTAAACGGGAAAACGGCGCGCTGGCGGAACGCATGGGCATTGTGGTGGGAACCTCCCATTGCGATATGCTGATGCGTTCCAACAATCGGGAATGGCGTCCCTGGATAGCGAAAAAGGGATACCAGGATGCGGTTTACGACTATTCCGTACCAGGAAGAAACCGGGAAATCCTGCAGGAATACTGGCGGGAGAGCGTGGAGCAGAATCAGGATTTTGAGGTCTGCTATACGCTGGGGATGCGCGGCATCCATGATTCCGGCTTTGAGACGAGGGGACTGGAAAACAAAAGCGAGGAGGAAAAACGGCAGGCCAAGGTGGAACTTCTGGAAACCATTATCCGGGATCAGCGCAGTATTTTAAGGGATACGCTGGGCCATGATACGATGATGACCTTTATTCCATATAAAGAGGTTCTGGATCTGTATGACCACGGCCTTGAGGTGCCGGAGGATATGACGCTTGTCTGGGCGAACGACAATTACGGCTATATCCGCAGATACCCTTCCGAAAAGGAGAAAAAACGCAGCGGAGGCAACGGTATTTATTATCATAATTCCTATTGGGCGCCTCCGAGCATGTCCTATGTGTTCCTGTGCTCCATACCGCTGGCCCATACGAGAAATGAGCTGCAGAAGGCTTATAATGAGGGAATCCGCAAGCTGTGGGTGCTAAACAGCGGCGCCATGAAGCCGCTGGAGCAGGAAATTGAATTTTTCCTGCGCCTGGCCTGGGAAATCGGCAGTGAAAATGCGCTGACGGAGGATGTGGACGCTTATGTGGCGGACTGGATCGACCGTAATTTTGAGGGCGGCATCGGGAAAGAGGTTTCAGCGCTCCTGAATGATTTTTCCCAGCTTACCAATGTAAGAAAGCTGGAAAATATGGACTATGATGCTTTTTCCCAGACTGCCTACGGAGACGAGGCTGTAGTGCGTATCCATAAATATGAGGAGCTTTTTACCCGGGGAAACGCCATTTACGAAGCGCTTCCCGAAAAGGAAAAGGACGCCTTTTTCCAGCTGGTTCTCATGCGTATCCATGCGGGGTATTTTACGAATCTGCAGTTTTATTATGGCGACAGGAGCACACTTGCGTACAGGCAGGGGAAAATGCAGGCCGCCGCATATTATACGAAGAAATCCATGCAGTTTGACGATGCCAGGAGGAAGATGCTTCTGTACTATAATAAGGTGATGGCGGATGGAAAATGGGACGGCATCCTGAACCCGGAGGGCTTCCCGCCGCCGCGCGCCGCGCAGATGCCCGTCTGTACGCCGCCGCTTTCTATCGGAGAGCGGGGAATGCTGACGCATTTATGGAACGAGGAAACGGAGCTTGTGTTCAGGAAGCCCGGCGTAAAATGGCTGGAGCTGGGAAATGCGGGACAGGGAAGCTTTGATTTTACCATAACCGCGCCGGACTGGATGACTTTGTCTGAAAACAGTGGAAGCGTGCGGACGGAAAAAAGGATTCTGGTCAGGGTGGAGGACTGTACCGCCGCCAGGGAAGGGGAGATTCTCGTAAAGGATCTTTCGGACTGCAGCGAAGTGAGGATTCCGGTAAAAACAGAGCCTCCGGCACAGGTCTGTGAAAATACAGAGGAGGACAGCTGTATCTGCGTGCAGGCCGTTTCGGCGCAAAGTACGGTTTCTTCCCCTTACTTTCACGTCATAAAGCGGCTGGGCAGATGCCGGGGGAGCCTTATGGAGGCCGTCAGGGAGGACAGTGGTTTTTCGGCGCCTCTTTGTTATCAGGTGTATGCCGCCAGTGAGGGGGAATTCCTGCTGGAGCTTCACCGGTTCCCATCACTGGATTCCACCGGCCGGATCAGGATAGGTGTTTCCGTGGACGAAGGGCCGGTGCGGATACTGGAATCGTATTCCAATGACGAGTGGCGTGGAAACTGGAAGAAAAACGTGCTTAACAATGTGGATCGCCTGTATCTGTCCCTCCCGGCGATGAAGGCCGGCTTACACCGGATTTCCCTGTATGCGGTGGATAAATATTTTGCTTTTTCCGGATTCGTGATTTATACGAAGGAGAGAAAGGAAAACAATCTGGCGGGGATTACCGGAGCGCAGGAGCTTCCCTGGGACTGGGACGCGGACCGGTGGACGGAGGATTTTTACGGGAAGCTGACGCTTAAGCCACGGCCGGTGGAATACGCCCCGGCGGAATGCGGGGATGACGGGCTGGCGGTGACAAGCAGGATCCTGTACCCGGAACGGTATACCAAGACGGTGGAGCCGGGCTTCTTTTTACAGGAAGGGGAGCATCCGTTTGCGGAAAATAACGGCAGCATCCGGATTGATGCGGCGGCGGCTCTGGCGCAGAGCAGGTTTGCCCACGCGGACGGAGGGCTATGGCAGCACTGCAGCAGTGAATCCTATGGGCGCAGCGGGCTGGCCATGTATGTCAGGACACCGGGGCTGTCATGGAAGGAGCCGTCCGAAGCGCCTTCCCTCAGTTATCAGCTGGAGTGTGAAGGCGGGGAATACACCGTCTGGATGCTGTCCAAATTCGATGTGATGGAAGAGGCTTATTTTGCCATGGGAGTGGACGGACATCCGTTAGCCAAAGAAGAATTGTACCGGGGCGGGGCGCTGCACCGTTATGAGGCGGAGCAGATTTACAGATGGGTCCCTGCGGCCAGATGCCTGTTAGAAAAAGGCAGCCACACGCTGCAGGTGTATTCCATGGCGTCAGGCATGCGGTTCGACCGGTTTTATCTGACCAGGGGGGAAGAGCTTCCGCCGTCTGATACGCAGTGGCCTGTATGAGGGGAGTAACAGGGCAATAGGCTGAAATCATACAAAAAAAAGTCGTTCCGTGCAGGTGAACCGGTTGGTCCGCCGCACGGAACGGCTTTTTTGCAGCAGGAATGAACTGAAAAGATGTCCTGACGCAAGAGTGTGTTTGAAAAATGCTTTCTGCCGGCTGTTGCCGCATAAGTCAGATGTTTTCCCGGATACGGATGTCCACTGTCGTATAATGGTATTCCTTTTCCGGCTTTTCCCCGGTGGTAAGGCAGGAGAACATCAGATCTAAAGGCCTGGTGCCCTGAATGAGGGGCTGCTGGCAGATGGTGGCGGCGATGACTCCCTGAAGCACCATATCCCTTGTGGTGGGAACCTTATCGCAGGAAATGATGGTAATGTCGCGCCGCCCGGAAGCGAGCACCGCCCGGCAGCCGCCGTATACGCCGCCCGCCGCAAAATAAAGGGCGTTAATTTCCGGATGCTCCCCAAGCAGCCGCAGCGTGCCGTCATAGCTTTCAAATTCATCGTCGCTGTTTTCAATCGTATCCACGATGTGGATGCCAGGATAATGTGACTGCACCCGGTCCCTGAAGCCCGCAATCCGGTCCGTATGGCAGAGTACCTTGGAGGAACCGCTGATAATTCCCGCATAGACTTCCCCGTCCGACATCAGATGCATCAGTCCCGCGGCGGTTTCCCCGGAACGGTAGAAGTTGCAGCCCACGTAGGCCAGGCGGGCGGAGTTTTCAATATCCGTATTGGTGGTGATCACGGGGATGCCTTTTTCACTCAGCTCATTGATCTTGCCGGCAATGAGCGGATCGTTATAGGGGGAAAGCACGATGCCGTTCACGCCCTGGGCCGCCATCCTGTCCATGGCGTCCAGCTGGGCCTGCAGGTCGAAGCCCACGCGTGAAATGAGGACGGAGCAGTTATATCCGCCAAGCTCTTCCGCCTTTTTATTTACCCCTTCTATCACATCATTAAAAAACGGATTTCCCGTATCAAACAAAATTACCCCGATTTTCAGGTTCTTTTTCTGTGCGGCAAGCACGATGCCGGCCCTGTTCGGTTTATAATCAAGCGCCTGGGCTATTTCCAGTACCTTCCGGGCCGTCTTGGGATTTACCGCCCCGCGGTTATTCAGGACCCGGTCAACCGTTCCCCTGGAGACTCCGGCCAGCTCGGCAATTTCCTTAATCGTAGCCATGCCTGGTTCACCTCTGATTTCTTTTTTATTCCCGCGGGCAGAACCAGGTAGCCATGCTTGCATGGATATTTGGCGACTGCCGCGAGGGTCAAATGCCCCGCTGCACTGCAGCGCTGCAAATTTGATACCCCGTTGCTTACAGCGGGGGCTTTGATTATTTCTGCTGGCGGCGGGTTAAACGGTGAATTCAAAGAAAAACGAATATTTTCCCGTCTGCCGGACAGGACGCCTGCGGCAGACGACCGGCAGAAATGTTCCGGATTCTTATGGCAATGTAAATTCCGGTTATCCGATGGTTGTATGCAACCTTGCAGTTGTATGCAACTTTGCAGTTACACTTTCCATAACCGTAACATAATAAACGTGCAAAGTCAATTTTCAAAGGGTGAAAATCGTGTGCGTGCAACACGAAACAGCAGATTATACAAAAGAGGATGTCAAAAGGCCGCAAAAAACAAGGCGGATTGTATATTTTAACGAATTTGACAAACCCCATTGATTTTTGGAAGGAAATCATTTATTATGAAAGTAACGTGCACGGGCACGTAAGAACGGACAAAAAACAGGCGGCATGCGGGCAATTGCTTTTGGGGAAGCCGGAAGGCTGGCTGAGGCGTCGCATTGAAAGCCGCATTTAAGAAGGAAAGGACGGGAGGCGCGGTATGTTATACATAGGCGTAGATCTTGGGACATCGGCGGTCAAGCTTTTGCTGATGGACGAAAAGGGAGCGATTAAGAAGATTGTTTCAAAGGAATATCCTTTGTTTTTCCCTCATCCGGGCTGGTCTGAGCAGAAGCCGGAGGACTGGTTTGAGCAGACCATGGCAGGCTTGAAGGAGCTGGTTGCGGAATGTGACAAATCACAGGTGGCGGGCATCAGCTTCGGCGGACAGATGCACGGACTGGTAATTCTGGATAAGGAGGATCAGGTCATCCGCCCGGCCATTTTATGGAATGACGGAAGGACCGGTGAGGAGACGGATTATCTGAATCAGGTAATCGGCAAGGATAAGCTGTCCGAATATACGGCGAATATTGCTTTTGCAGGCTTTACCGCGCCGAAGCTTCTCTGGGTGAAGAACAAAGAGCCTGAGAATTTTGCCAAAATAGAAAAAATCATGCTTCCCAAGGATTACCTTGCATATAAGCTTTCCGGCGTACACTGCACGGATGTATCCGATGCTTCCGGCATGCTGCTGCTGGATGTGAAGAACCGCTGCTGGTCGGAAGAAATGTGCGAAATCTGCGGTATCCGTAAGGAACAGCTGGCGCAGATTTTTGAAAGCTATGAAGTGGTGGGAACACTGCTTCCCGAAATCGCACAGGAGCTGGGGCTGCCCGGGAATGTAAAGGTGATTGCAGGAGCCGGGGACAACGCGGCTGCGGCTGTTGGAACCGGAACCGTGGGCGACGGCATGTGCAATATTTCCCTGGGAACAAGCGGAACGATTTTTATTTCCTCCAGAAGCTTCTGTGTGGACAGCAACAATGCGCTGCACGCGTTTGCCCATGCGGACGGGAAATACCATCTGATGGGATGCATGCTCAGCGCGGCTTCCTGCAACAAGTGGTGGATGGATGATATCATCGGCACAGGCGATTATGCGACGGAGCAGGCGGCCATTACAAAGCTGGGAGAAAACCATGTATTTTTCCTGCCTTATCTGATGGGAGAGCGTTCTCCCCATAATAACCCCAATGCAAGAGGAACCTTCATCGGCATGACCATGGATACCACCAGGGCTGATATGACGCAGGCTGTTCTGGAAGGCGTTGCTTTTGCACTGAGGGATTCCTTTGAGGTTGCCAGGTCTCTGGGAATACATATTGAAAGAACCAAGATCTGCGGCGGCGGAGCGAAGAGCCCTCTCTGGAAGAAGATCATGGCGAACGTGCTTGGCATTAAGGTTGACATGATTGAAAGCGAAGAAGGACCCGGCTACGGCGGAGCGATTCTGGCGGCTGTGGGCTGCGGAGAGTTCGCAAGCGTGGAGGAAGCCGCAGACAAGCTGGTGAAGGTTGTGGGAACCGTGGAGCCTGATCCGGAGCTGACAGTGAAATATGAGGAAAGATATCAGCAGTTCAGACAGATTTATCCTGCCTGCAAAGAACTGTTTGACAAGATTATTTAATAAATTCCCGGCTGTGGGCAAAGCCGCGCAGGGATGTTCTCAATGCTGATAATGCCGGCTGATTCCGGCTGAATCTAAAAATGGACTGAACAAAAGAAAGGAGAAGAGGGATGGAAATTAAGAAAGTAACGGACGCCGCTTTCCGGAAATACGGAAGGGTAGTGGACAATGTGGATTTTACGGCTCTGGTTGCAGAACTGGAAAAGACACCCTGTACACAGGAAGTTGTTTATGAGCCAAGCGTGGAACAGCTGGAGGCTCTTCCTGTATACAAGGAGCTTCAGGATACTGCCTATGGGGAAATGCCGATCCAGATCGGCTTCTGCAACGGCAATAATTACAAGCTGAACGCGCTGGAGTACCACAGATCCTCAGAGATCGACGTGGCGGCTTCCGATCTGATTCTGCTGCTTGGCTGGCAGCAGGATATCGAAGAGGGCTATACTTACGATACCTCTAAGGTGGAAGCTTTTCTGCTTCCTAAGGGTGTGGGCGTGGAGCTTTATGCAACAACACTTCACTATGCGCCCTGCAACAGCACGGAGGAAGGCTTCCGCTGTGCTATCGTTCTCCCCGACGGAACCAATCTGCCGCTGGATGAGAACCACTGTGCAGGCGGCGAGGATGCGCTGATCACTGCCAAGAACAAATGGCTCATCGGACATGCCGAGGGCGGCCTTCCCGAAGGATGCCATATCGGCCTGAAGGGTGAGAACATCTGTGTAAAATAAGCCAGTTTTTAATGCGGCCTTAAGGCCGCGAAAGGAGAGGATGGGACACCTTGTGTCCCACCGGAGAAGCAAAGAACGCTTCTCCCCTGATTTTAATGCAGCCTTAAGGCTGCGAAAGGAGAGGATGGGACACGTTGTGTCCCACCGGAGAAGCAAAAGACGCTTCTCCCCTGATTTTAGTGCGGCCTATGGCCGCGAAAGGAGAGGAAAGAAATGAACAACATGCCGAAAGAAAAAATCGCTATCGTAGCGGTAAGCCGTGACTGCTTCCCTATGGATTTATCCGTATCCAGAAGAAAAGCAGTAGTTGCAGCTTACAAGGAAAAATATGGGGACGGCCTTTATGAGTGCCCTGTATGTATCGAAAATGAAATCGATATGAGAAAAGCACTGGCGGACGTGAAGGAAGCCGGCTGCAATGCAATCGTGGTTTACCTTGGAAACTTCGGACCTGAAACACCTGAAACCCTGTTAATCAAGGAATTTGACGGACCGGCTATGGTAGTGGCTGCTGCGGAAGAAACCGGAAACAATCTGGTAAGCGGCAGAGGCGACGCATACTGCGGCGTTCTGAATGCAAGCTATAACCTGAAGCTGCGCAACCTGAAAGCATATCTTCCCGAATATCCGGTGGGAACTGCTTCCGAATGCGCTGATATGATCGCTGAATTCGCACCTGTTGCCAGGGCAATCGTTGGTTTAAGAAACCTGAAGATCATTTCCTTCGGACCTCGTCCGAAAGACTTCATGGCCTGCAACGCACCGATTAAACAGCTGTTCAACCTGGGTGTGGAAATCGAAGAAAACTCCGAACTGGATCTGTTCGAAGCCTTCAACAACCATGCAGGAGATGAGAGAATCCCTGAAGTTGTAAAGGATATGGAAGAAGAACTGGGTGCAGGAAACAAGAAGCCCGAAATCTTAAACAAGCTGGCTCAGTACGAGCTGACCCTGCTTGACTGGATCGAAGAACATAAGGGAAGCCGTGAATTCGTAGCAGTTGCCGGAAAATGCTGGCCTGCATTCCAGACACAGTTTGGCTGCGTTCCCTGCTATGTAAACAGCCGTCTGACCAAGAGAGGCATCCCGGTATCCTGTGAAGTTGATATTTACGGCGCTCTGAGTGAGTTCATCGGAACCGTTGTCAGCAACGATGTGGTTACTCTGCTGGATATCAACAATACGGTTCCCGCTGATATGTTTGAATCCGACATCAAAGGAAAATATGACTATACCCAGAAAGATACCTTCATGGGCTTCCACTGCGGAAATACCGCATCCAGCAAGCTTTCCTTCTGCGAGATGAAATATCAGTTCATCATGGCAAGAAGCCTGCCTGAAGAAGTTACCCAGGGTACTCTGGAAGGAGATATCATCCCCGGGGACATTACCTTCTACCGTCTGCAGAGCACAGCGGATGCCAAGCTGCGCGCATACATCGCACAGGGCGAGGTTCTGCCTGTGGCAACCCGTTCCTTCGGCGGAATCGGCGTATTCGCCATTCCTGAAATGGGACGCTTCTACCGTCATGTCCTGGTTGAGAAGAACTATCCTCACCACGGTGCAGTTGCTTTCGGACATTTCGGAAAGGCTCTGTATGAAGTATTTAAATACATCGGTGTTGAAACGGATGAAATCAACTTCAACCAGCCTAAGGGCATGATGTATCCTACGGAAAATCCGTTCGCTTAAGTAATAAAAAATTCCGGTTCCGGCGCTGCCGGGTCCGGGTAAAAAAGAAAGAAAACCGCAGAAGCAGTGTTTACGTGGGGTGGCGTAAACCTCGTCTGCGGTTTTCAGAATAAAAACCTACAGAAAAATGCAGCCGGAGAGATACCTGAGGCTGCATTTTTTCATAAGCTGTAACTGTTCAGTTCCTTCACAGTTACCATAGGTCATTCATTATTTAATTACGAAGCTTCAATGCCAGAAGGATTAATTCATATATGATCTTCTGTTCTTTGGGAGTCAGTTCCATTACAAGAAACATGATTTTATCCGGAATATAATCCATGGCAGGAAAGTTGGCAGCAGTGACATTGGCAAAGAGCTGGTCTAAGGGAACCTGCAGTCCGTCGGATATCTTCATGACACTTTCTATTGTCGGGTTTTTCTCTCCGCGTTCCAGCTGCCCGATGTAAGTGGGATGAAGATTGCATTTTTCCGCCAGCTCCTCCTGGCTTAAATGCTTTTCCTTCCGAAATCCTCTGATTCTGGCCCCAACCAGTTTCGAGATGTTATCCATATTTTTTCCGACCTCCATATAAAAGACTATAAATACGGAAGTTATCTTTCAATATACTAATAATATGCAATTCCTTGAATTTGATACTATAAATATTTCCCTGTGCGCCATGGATTACTGCTTTGCGCATGTTGACAAAGCACGGCGGATGAGGTAAATTCCTTGTAATTTATTTTTGAAGGGATTTATGGGGAGTGTACGCGTTTTAGCGGAGAAAGAGGGGAAGAAATGCCTGAATCTAAGCTGTTGATGGATATTGGGGACAGACTGCGGGCCCGGAGGGAGAAAATGGGGCTGACACAGAAGCAGACTGCAAAGCTGCTTGGAATTTCAGAAACGTATTACGGAGAGATAGAGAGAGGAAACAGGAAGCTTACCATAGAAAGGATTTTACTGGTCAGGAAACATTTAGAGCTTGACCCTACCTACCTGATTACAGGGGAGCATAATTCCAACCAGCTGATTGAACGGCTGATGGAGGAATGCCCCAAAGGAAAAGAGGACCTGGTGATACAGCTTATGCATTATCTTGCGCTTCTGTACCGGTGATGCTGGCAGGTCCTTTTTGCCTGGGCTGCGGATTATCTGGCGGAATCTGTTTTTTTATCTGTGGCCTTACCGGCTCTTTCATCCCAGTAGGGACAGCTGCGCCCGATAACAGAAGAGGTAAAAGGCGTTCCGTCTTTCTTTTTAAAATGGGCGGTGGCGCGGAACACACATTTTGCTCCCAGATAGAGAAGGGGAATGTTGGCAAAAACGATCAGGATGTTGCCCAGATCGGAGATGGCCCAGAGATTTCCCAGTTCAATTCCGGCCAGGGAGCAGGCGATACCGAAAGCCGTGATGAAAATGCCAACAATGCGGACGGTATAAATCACCTTTTTGCTGGAGCTGATCCGGTTGGCTGCGATTTCGCTGAAGGAGATCATTCCCACCAGGCAGGTGAAGGCGAACAGACAGAAGCAGAAGGTGAGCAGGAAGGCCACTGCCGCGTTCATGGCCGTACCCGGGGTAAGCACCTTTGCGGATTCCAGGAATTTAGGCAGGCGATCCATGGCAAACCAGGCCTCAGCGCTGCTGCCGGTCCAGACATGCGCCATGACAACGACGAAGCCGGTAAGGGTGCAGATAACCATGGTATCGAGAAACACGCCGATGGACTGGACGCAGCCCTGTTCGCAGGGATGATCCGTATTGGCGGCGCCGGCGGCCATGGTGATGGTGCCCTGTCCGGCTTCATTGGACATCAGCCCTCTTTTCACGCCCTGTACCAGAACCGTGCCGAAAATACCGCCGAATACTGCCTGGGGCGTAAATGCGCCTCCGAACACCGCGCCGAAGAAATAGGGGACGCTTCCCAGGTTCAGGAGAATGAGCAGGAAAACCACACCCACGTAGATCACAGCCATGACAGGAACCAGCCCGTCGGTGACCCTGGTGACCTTGCGGATGCCTCCGAAAGCGATATAGGCGGTAACGAGGATGAGAAGAACGGATACAATATAGTAAAAATAAGAAGCGCTGCCCATGGAAGCGCCGGTAACGATTTCAGCCATCTGGCCGATGGAGCTTACCACGTTAAAGCCCTGGGCGGGAAGGCAGCACATGGCGTAGATGATGTACATCAGCGACAGGGCGACGCCTGCCCAGAGCTTGTTCCCCAGCAGCACCTTTCCATAAAAGGGAAGGCCTCCTACGAACTCATCTTTTTTCTTTTCTTTGAAAATCTGTGCCAGGACGGCTTCTGTATAAGCGGTTGCCATTCCGAAAAATGCGGATACCCACATCCAGAACAGCGCGCCCGGGCCTCCTGTTGCGATGGCGCCGGTAACGCCAAGAATATTGCCCGGGCCGACGCGCATGGCTGAGCTCAGGAAGAACGCCGCCAGGGAGGAAATGCCGATTTCATCGCTTTTTTTCTTTGCCAGGATGCGGATTCCCTTTCCAAAATGCGTCACCTGGATAAAACCTGTCCTGATGCTGAAATAGATGCCCGAGCCGATGAGCAGCATTACCGCCAGTGAAAAATTCCCCAGGATGGGAATGGAGGCATACCAGCTGAAATTGGTGGGAAAGTCCCAGAAAAAGTCGGAAACGGGTATGACGAAGTTGAAGATATTGTTGATTGCCGAAAAGAGATGTTCCATAGCGCCCCTCCTTATGTGTTTGGTGCCACGCTGCCTGTATTGGCAGCCTTTTTTATTATTATACGAGAGGAAGAATGCATTCACTACAGAAAAAACACTGATTATATTGTAAAAAGTGCTTCTTTTAACAACGTTTTTGCTTGTTCACCGCCTGCGGGCAATAATATAAAAAGAACATATGTTTGATATTCGGTTGCTGTTGCAGAGGGATACTGTTATAATGAAAGCAGCAAAAAGGAAAGAAGGATGATCGCATGGAGTATATCCTGGTTCGTACCCCGGAGGAAGGGGAACCTTTTCTGGAGCAGTTGAAAAAGGCGCCTGTGCTGGCGGTGGATACGGAGACTACAGGGCTGGACGTGCACAGGGACAGGCTCAGACTCATACAGATAGGCGCTCCCGGTATGCCCGTGCTGTTGATAGACTGTTTTTCCTTTCTCGGCGGCGGGACGGAGGACAGGCGTGACAGGACGGCCGGGCCGGAAAAGGGAACCGCGTTCCTGCGGGAGGCGCTGGAGGGTGACAGTGTGAAAATTTTTCATAATGCCAAGTTCGACCTGCAGTTTTTGAGAAAAGCGGGAGTGTGCGCGGTGCCGGTGTTCGATACCATGCTGGCGGCGGAGCTGCTGCGCCCCTGCGGCGGCCCGCGTAAGGTGAACCTGGCGGCTGTGTCGGAGCATTATCTGGGAGAGACGCTGGACAAGACGGAGCAGACCGGGGACTGGAGCGGTTCCCTGACCGCGTCCCAGCTTGAATATGCGGCGCTGGATTCCGGTGTTCTGCTGCGGCTGTGGGAATGCCTGGGAAAGCAGCTTCAGGATAACGGGCTGGAGAGGGTGGCACAGATTGAATTTGCATGTGCGCCGGCGCTGGCCTGGACGGAATATGATGGGATCTGTCTGGATCTGGAGCAGTGGGAGGTTTTGTGCGCGGATATCCAGGAGCAGTATGAGAAGTCGCTTAAGGCGTTATATGCCTTCAGCGGGGAACCGACCTTCCAGCTGACCTTGTGGGGAACGCAGGAAGCCGTGGATGTAAATTTTGACAGCAATGTCTATGTGCTCAGGCTGCTGCGGGATAACGGCATCCATGTACCGAACACCTCCCGCTACAGCCTGGCGCCCTATCATAATCATCCTCTGGTAAAAGCGCTCACCGATTACCGGAGATATTCCAAGCTGCTTTCCGGCTTCCTGCATCCTCTTCCTGCGCAGATACATCCGGTTACGGGCCGGCTGCACCCAAAATATGGGCAGATCGGCGCATACAGCGGCAGAATGTGCTGCTGGGGGCCGAATATCCAGCAGATTCCCAGGGAAGCCCGTTTCCGCAGCTGTTTTATCGCCCCGGAGGGCAGAAAGCTGGTGCTGGCGGATTATTCCCAGATTGAACTCCGGGTGGCGGCGCAGATTTCAGGGGATGTGAGGATGAAGGGGGCATATGCCCGCGGGGAGGATCTGCACAGGCTGACCGCCTCCCTCATATCGGATATTCCGGCAGAACAGGTGACATCCGCCCAGAGACAGGCGGCCAAGGCGGTGAATTTCGGCCTGATATTCGGAATGGGGGCGGCGGGGCTGCAGCAGTATGCAGCCCAGTCCTACGGCGTGGATATGACGCTGGAGGAGGCTAAGAAATTCCGGGACAGTTTTTTTAACGCTTATGCGGGAATCAGCTGGTGGCATCATGACCTGAAGGTGGGAACCTTCTGGGAGGGCAGGACGCTTACCGGAAGGAAATTCCTGTTTTCCCCAAGATCCGGCGTGGCCGACATGGCCAATACCCCCGTACAGGGAACGGCGGCCGATATCCTGAAAAGGGCTTTGGGCCTGCTGTTTGAGGAAATTGTGGGCAGGGACTGGAAGATCGTGGGGATTGTCCATGATGAAATCCTGATGGAGGTGCCGGAAACGGAAGCATTGGAGGCGGCGGCACGTCTGAAGACGGTGATGGAAAGTGCGGGGAAGGATATCCTCAGGTCGGTGCCCTGTGTGGCGGAGGCCAAGACGGCGGACAGCTGGGCGGCGAAGTAGAGCACGGAAATTATTTGCTGTTCATATTTACCGTTTCTTTTATTCATAAAGGATGCTAATATAGAAAAGAGCGACTGTTGAATATTGCATCGGGGAAAGAGGCCCAACCGCCATGAATGAGTTGACACAGTACAAGGAACGGCTGCATGTGGCGCTGACCGCCGCAAAAATCTGTATTTTTGAGGTGGATATACAGAAGCAGCTGTATACTTATTTTGAAAATGCGGAAGTCATCTTTGGTGTTTCCGGAGAATCCATTTTGAAGGATGTCCAGCCCTACAGCGGGCTGGATCCGGAGGCATACAGACTGGCCGTAAGCAGGTATTTTTCACATCCGGAGGATGAGGCTGTGATTGAGAATGCCTTTTCAGATGTTCTGGCGGGAAAATCCACTGCCTATGAAGCCCGTATGAAGGCAGGGAATTCCGGCTATATATGGTGCAGGATTTTTGTAACCCCTGTCATGGAGAATGGAGTACCGGCAAGAATGGTGGGGGTGATCACGGATATATCCGATATGAAGGAGCAGACGGACTGCCTGCGCCAGGCGGTTAAGCTTGATGCGTTTACAGGCCTTTATAATAAAGAACACACAATAAAACTGATTACTGAAAATCTGCGCAGGGAAAGCCACATGAAGCATGCCCTGATAATGCTGGACATTGATAATTTTAAGAACTTTAATGATACCTTCGGCCATTTCGAAGGCGATAAGGTGATTAAAGCAGTTGCGGAGAAAATACGGAATACTTTCAGGAAAACGGATATTGCAGGCAGGTTCGGCGGGGATGAGTTTATTATCCTGGCCAGGGATATTGATAATGAGCGGTGGCTGTGGGGCAAGCTGTCCGGCCTGACGCGTATTGAGACAGACGGCATTGCCTGCACGAACAGCATCGGTGTGTCGATCTGGCCCCGCGATGCAGCGGACTTTGGCGAATTATTCAAAAAAGCCGATACCGCCCTCTATCATGCAAAGGCGGAGAAAGAGAAGTTTCTATTCTGTACGGCCCAGGATAGCTGAGCCTGCCGGCCCTTTGCAGCAGGACGTAAGATAAAACAAAACCGGAGTACAACATGGAACCCTACTATTATATGCAGCTGGACAAACAACAGCAGGCTGCTTACCGTGACATGAAAGCGGGCCTTCAGGCCCTTGCGCCCTCATTCCTGGTTACAAGGCTGGAAAACCGGGTACTGGGGGATATCTTTTTCCAGCTGCGTCTGGACTGCCCTGAGATTTTTTATGCCGTGGGCTTTCAATACCGTTTTTATCCGGATTCTGCCAAAGTGGAGCTGGTTCCCGAGTATCTGTTTGAGAAGGCGAAGATCCGGGAACACCAGAAGGCAATGGAAGCAAGGATCGCCAAGCTGATCCGCCCGGCACAGGCGCTTACAGCGTGGGAAAAGGAGCTTTATATCCATGATTTTATCTGCCAGGGCGTTCGCTATGATAAACTGAAAAAGCCCTATTCCCATGAAATTATCGGCCCGCTGGGACAAGGCGTGGGCGTCTGCGAGGGAATTGCCAAAACGGTAAAAATATTGTGTGACGCCCTTGGAATCTGGTGCATGATCGCCATTTCCGAGGCCAATCCGGAGAAAAACATTAAGTACAGACATGCCTGGAATATCATCAGGGCGGAAGGAAAGTACTGTCACCTGGATGCCACCTTTGACAATTCCCTGGGTACTGGGGACAATATCCGGTATGATTATTTTAACCTCTCAGACAGCGCCTTTTTCCGGGATCATGAGCCGGTTCTTTACAAAGCGCCTCCCTGCAGCGAAGGGAACCTGTTTTATTACCTGGTAAAAAAACAGTCCTTCACCAAAACGGAGGATGTGGAAAAAAGAGCGCTGCAGGCAATCAAAAAAAAGAAAAACCTGACCTTCCACTGGCGCGGCGGATATCTGACGAGGGAAAAGCTGACTGAGCTGCTGCAGCTTCTGGAAGGAACGGCGCGCAGCCGGGGAAAATATGCGCAAGTCAGCCTGAACTGGCCGCAGGCCGTTCTGTCCGTCAGGTTTTTGGACGAACTTCCGGAAAATGAACTGGTGCTTGAAGAAGTAAAGGACACCTGAGTAATTCTATCCCGCCCTTTGCCGCGGTGTAGCTTTCCGTATTCGGCTGGCTCATGCGATCTCTTGAGGATGAAATATTCACGATGGAAGCGCCGGGATTAAAATACGGCAGGAACAGCTTTGACAGATAAAAAGGCGCAGAAACGCCCACCTTAAGCGCGTAGTTGAATTCCTGCCAGGTACAGCTGTCAATTCCCTTCATTAATGGCAGCGCGTTGTTAATCAGATAGTCTATATGGCCATAGTCGGCAATTACCTGCGCCGTAAAGCGCTCCAGTGTTTTCTCGTCAGCCAGGTCACCGGTATAATAGACGCCGGGCTGCTTGTCAATCACACATACCTTCGCACCGTTTTTCTCAAATTCCCCGGCAATGGTCCTGCCGATCCCCTGCGCGCCGCCGGTTACCACAGCAATTTTTCCCTCAAACATATATTTTCCCCTTTCTTCTTTCCATACGTCCTGATTTATGGTGATACAATATCTTTATGATACCATTTTGCGCAAAAGTATGCCAGGGAGCCGGAGTAATAAACGGCGCCGCTGTGTGGAAAGCGGAAAACCCGGGTAAGCAGGGTGGAGAAGGAAAAATAAAACGTAACTGTGAGACGCACAGTTACTTAAAAAATGATAAAAAGGAAACCAATGCATGAGTACAGAAAATAAAAACACGCCCGCGTCCCATGGCTTCGCCCAGTACGGACTATCCCTGCCAATCCTGGAGGCCCTGGATATGCTGGGCTATCACCATCCCACCGCAATCCAGCAGGAGGTTATCCCCCTTGTCCTGGCGGGTAAGAATGTGGTGGCGCGTTCCCGGACGGGAACCGGAAAAACAGCGGCCTTTGCAGTTCCCCTCTGCGAAATGGCCGTATGGGAAGAAAATTCTCCCCGCGCGCTTGTGCTGGAGCCGAGCCGTGAGCTGGCGGTGCAGGTGAGCCGGGAGCTGTTTCAAATCGGAAGGAAGAAGCGGCTGAAGGTACCGGCCGTATTCGGCGGGTTTCCCATAGATAAACAGATGCAGACCCTGAAACAGAAATCCCATATCGTTGTGGGAACGCCGGGCCGTGTCATGGATCTTGTCCGCCGCGGCAGCCTGCAGCTGTCAGGCATCACCCACCTGGTCATTGATGAAGCGGATCTTATGCTGGACATGGGCTTTTTGGAAGAGGTGGGAGAGATCATTTCCCTGCTGCCGGAAAACAGGAAAATCCTGCTCTTTTCAGCAACTCTGGAAAAACAGGTGCAGACCCTGATCGACAATTATGCAGCCGACGCTGTTTTTGTGGCGCAGGATCAGGAGGATGGCCCGCCGCCTTCCATCGGACAGGCGGCTTATGAGGTCACCGCAGAAAATAAGTATGAGATGTTCAAGAGGGTGTTAATGAAGGAAAACCCTGACAGCTGCATGATCTTCTGCGGCACCAGGGAAATGGTTAACGTACTGTTTCAGAAGCTGCGGCGGGACCGGATTTTCTGCGGCATGATTCATGGGGAAATGGAACAGAAGGAGCGGCTGAAAAATGTGGACGCATTCGGCCGCGGCGGCTTCCGGTACCTGATCGCCACCGACGTGGCGGCAAGGGGGATTGATTTTGAGAACATCGGCCTGGTGGTAAATTATGATTTCCCCACAGGAAAAGAAACCTATGTCCACCGGATAGGGCGGACCGGACGAAACGGGAAGGACGGCCGCGCCGTAAGCCTGGTTTCTGCACAGGAGAAGAAAATGCTGCAGAAGGTGGAGGAGTATACGGGAACGGCCCTTCCGGTTTTACAGGAGCTGATTGTGACGCAGGAGGAAGAAAAAGCCTTCTGGGCGCTGCAGCGCAGGAAATCTGCGCCCAAAGCAGGAAAAGGGGAGGCGCTTAACCGGGATATCATGAGGCTGTCCATCGGAGGCGGCAGAAAATCCAAAATGCGCACAGCGGACATCGTAGGGACCATATGCGCAGTTGACGGCATTACGGCAGAGGATATCGGTGTGATAGATATCCGGGAAAGCCTTACTTATGTGGAAATCCTCAACCGGAAGGGCCCGCTGGTCCTGGAACGGCTGCAGACGAAGCCCATCAAGGGAAAGGTGAGAAAAGTAAGAAAAACATCGGGTCAGGCAGGCGTCTGACCGATTAAAGCACTCGGATACGCAGAAGCGGGCAGTTCGGAGCAATTCTGAAAAGGCCCGCTATTCTTTTGCCGTAAAACGGAAGACACGGAATACAAATATACGCGCGCTCTCTTCCGTTTTTTTACAAAAAAGTAAAATCAGGGTACACAACCTTGAAATCGGGGTGTATGACCGCCCGCATCCGTTATTATATAATCTTCTTAAATGAAAGAACGTAACTGTAAAGGCATTTAACAGTTACGATTATGGGAAAAGGGGATGCGGATATGAAAAAATTATCGAAAGCAAAGAGCGGAGGGGGAATGATGGCGGTGCGCAGAGGCTGGAAACAGGAATTTTATCACAGCTGGCCGCTTTATCTGTTGCTTCTGCCAAGCATTATTCTGGCTGTTATTTTCTGCTATGCGCCTATGGGCGGCCTGGTGATGGCATTCCAGAATTATAAGCCCTGGCTGGGGATTCTGGATTCCGAATTCGTGGGACTGGAAAACTTCCGGCAGATTTTTGCCTTTAAGGAGTCCTATCAGGCAATCATCAATACGCTGATTATTGCCGTGAGCAAGATCGTCCTGGGTCTTGTCGTACCGATTGTCATGGGGCTTCTGCTCAATGAAGTCCATCATACGGGGCTGAAAAAAGGGATACAGACGCTTGTATATCTGCCCCACTTCCTTTCCTGGGTTACGGTGGCGGGGATGCTGAGGGATATCCTCAGCCTTGACGGCATTGTGAATGGTTTCCTGACAAAGCTTGGCATGGAACGGATATTTTTTCTGGGAGAGGCGGGGATGTTCCGGCAGATAGCGGTCATATCCGATCTCTGGAAGGGCTTCGGGTTCGGCATGATCGTTTATCTGGCGGCAATTTCCAATATCGACCAGAACCTGTATGAAGCGGCGGAGATGGACGGGGCAAACCGTTGGCAGCAGACGCTGCATATCACGCTTCCGGGGATAATGCCGATGATTATCGTCATGGCGACACTGAGCCTGGGAAATGTGCTGAATGCGGGCTTTGATCAGATTTTCAACCTGTATTCCCCGCTGACCTATTCCACCGGGGATATTATCGACACCTATGTTTACCGCCAGTCACTGGTGAACGGTCAGTACAGCTTCGGTACGGCGGTGGGGCTGTTCAAGTCCAGCATCAGCCTTGCCCTCACCGTGGTTTCTTACAGGATTGCCTACAAATACGCCGGCTACCGGATTTTCTAGGAGGGAGAGACTATTATGCGACGTACACATTTGAGCAGAAAAATATTTGTGCTGTGCAATACCATATTTCTGATTCTGGTAGCGCTTCTGTGCTTCCTGCCGTTAGTGAACCTGTTCGCTATTTCCCTCAGCGGGAAAAGTGCGGCCAACAGCGGGCTGGTCACCTTCTGGCCGGTGGATTTCACCACGCTTGCCTATATCAAAACCTTCCATAACAGCAATTTTATCCGTTCCCTGGTGATTTCCTTCCTGCGGACGGGGGCGGGGACGCTGTTTGGCATGTTTGTCATCACCACGGCCGGATATGCGCTGTCCAAGGAGTTCCGCGGCAGGACGGCGCTGATGTGGTTTTTTGTATTCACCATGCTTTTTGGCGGCGGGCTGATTCCCAGCTACCTTGTGAATACATCCCTGGGGCTGAAAAATAATTTCCTGGTTTATATCCTGCCGGGAGCGTTCAGCTGCTACAACCTGATATTGATTATGAATTTTTTCAAATCCATTCCCAGGGCGTTGGAAGAAGCCGCCCTGATAGACGGCGCCAGCTTTTTCAAGGTGCTGTGGAAAATATATCTGCCCCTTTCCAAGGCGGGCCTGGCTACCGTGGCGCTGTTTATCATGGTAGGAAACTGGAATGAATGGTTTACCGGTATCCTTTATATGTCGGATACCAAGAATTATCCGCTGGCGTCCTTCCTGCAGGTGATTGTGGTACAGGGGAACCAGCAGGATCTGGCGCTGGATCCCACCTCGGCGGCCGCCATGTCCGAGAGGACCATCAAGGCGGCGCAGGTATTTATCGGCGCGCTTCCCATTTTGCTGGTATATCCGTTCCTGCAGAAATATTTTGTGACAGGAATTGTTATGGGGGCGGTAAAGGAGTGAGCAATTCAGGGCAATTTCCAAACATGCTCTGAACCGGTTTACCGGATTCTGATTCCTCTTTCAGGAGGATTCACGATAAAATAAAAAGTGGAGGTAAGATATGGAAAAAAGAAAGGCATTGCTGACAATTGCGCTGGCAGCTGTTATGCTGGTTGGTGGCTGCGGAAAGGCGGCGGAAAGCACACAGGCCGCGGGCACGAAAAACGCGGAGGGGAGATACGACCCCGTGGTTACGATCAATATCGCAAAGCAGCTGGATGAAAATGCGGGCCGTTACGGGGACGGAGAGGATATCAATAAAAACCCCATGGTGGATCTGGCGGTGGAAAAGCTGGGCATTAAAATGGAAACTACGCTGCTGGGAGGGGATGCGAACAACTATGATACCAAGCTCCGCCTTGCGCTGACCGGTTCGGAGGAGCTGCCCGATGTATTTCCCGTATATGGGACACAGATGATCGCGGATATGATTGAATCCGGCCGCGTTAAAGCCATTGACGAGGATATTGAAAAATATATGCCGGACCGGCTGAAGGAAATCTACGACAAATACCCGCAGACCTTTTACCCGGTCACAAAGGATGGGAAGACCTATGGCCTTGCATGCGCTCCGGTTCTGACGGAGGGACAGGTCATGGTAATCCGGCAGGACTGGCTGGATAACCTGGGGCTGAAAGCGCCCGCTACTTTGGATGAGTTCGAAGCGGTAATCCGTGCCTTTACCGAGGAGGATCCTGACGGCAACGGGAAAAAAGACACCTATGGCTTTACCTATGAAGGCGACAGTATTTACAACAACGGCTGGGTGGCAGATCCGGTCATCCTGTTTTCCGCCAATTCCGGAAAATACATTCCCGGCAGCTGGCAGGAGGATGAAAACGGGGAGCTGGTTTACGGTTCTATAAATGAAGGAAACAGGGCTACACTGGAGCGTATGGCGCAGTGGCACGCCAACGGCTGGATTTTCCAGGAGGCTGCGGCTACCAGCGCATGGGATGCGATGACACAGTTCACGGAAGGCAAGGCTGGTATTTTTATCGGACGTCCCTGGGCCATTGATTCCGTTAAGGACGTGACCAGTGTGGCGCCGGAGGCGGTAATCAAGGCTTATCCCAATATCAGGCAGGAGAACGGGGAACCTACGTATCAGTCCGCACAGACCAATGACGGCTGGCTGATGTTCAATAAGGATTTCAACAATATGGAAGCCTTTTTCACTTATTATGACTGGCTTTATGATGTGGCCTTCGGCACCGGGGATTTCCAGTACGGCTTCCTGGAGGGCTGTGATTATGATATCGTGGACGGAGAAGTGGTGTTTGATTCCGCGTTGTTTGATCCGCCGGTCACAGATCCTTTCCTTCCCGGCAAGTCCACCGTACTGAAAAACTCACCTTCTCTGGACACCATGCAGGCCTATGCGGATATCAGTGAAGGAAAAGAAGCCGTATCCGGCGCGCAGATCAGAGCCAAGGCCAGCTTTGTCACCTCGCCGGCCACCTCGGAAGGGTATGTGGTGGCGTATGAGCATAAGGACGAGCTGATACCCAATCTGTTTAACGGAGAACCCACAGCTACCATGAAAAAGAACTGGGAACAGCTCCAGACCATGGAAAAGCAGGTGTATACCAATATTATTTATGGCAAGGAGCCTGTGGAAGCCTTTGATAAATTTGTGGAAGACTGGAAAGCCCAGGGCGGCGATGCGATTACCGAAGAAATTAATGAATGGTATCGTAATGTGAAAAAATAAGTTGTAATGCATGAAACAGGAATTGCCGGGAATCCCCCGGCAGTTTCTTGTGATCTGTCCGTTTGCCTGCCGCAGCTGGCGCCTGTTTTACAGGAAAAGGGAGAAGCTATGGAGAAAATCAAATCCATTTTCGTTATTTTTATTATTTTCCTATTTACGACAATGGCAAGCTTTGCGATTCTGTTCCGCTACAGCACCACGGCGCTGAAGGATTCGCTGATGCGGGTGGCCCGGATGCAGATGGTCTATACGAGCGCGCAGCTCAATCAGAAGGTCAGGGAGATCGAAATCGAGGCGGAGGGGATTCTTCACAGTGAGGATCTGAAGGCGCTGCACCTGACGCTGATGGAAGCCTATGATGCCTGGCAGTATGTGACAGACGCCAATCGCATGAAGGATTATCTGAAGAGCCGACAGAAAAGCAATGTGGGGATGGCTGAATTCATTTTATACTGGCCCGCTTCCGGCCGGATTATCAGTACGTTGAACATAGAAGGCGTGGAAGAGCAGGCGCTGGAGCTTACGGAGGATAACCTGTGGTTTCTCTACAGGGGCGAGGTGTACTATTCCAGAAAATATGTGACGGACTGGGATAAAAACGATGATGAACCCTTTCTGCTCATCCGTATGGAGCGGGACTATCTGTATAAAATCAAAAATATGGCTTCCGGCGTGCAGAACGGGGGCGCACTGCTCACCTTTTCTGACGGGGAGAGCCTGTTCTATGTCAATGAGGCGGAGCAGGCCCTTTTGAAAACGATGGAAGGACAGGCGCTGCCGCAGGAAAAAGCAGCCCAGAAGAAACAAACGGAAGAAATGGCTTATGAGGTGTCGATTGCCCAGGGGAAATACCAGCTGGTCACAGCGGCGCCCGCCCCTAATGGACTGCATCTTATCACCTATTATCCGCTGAAAGAGATGCTCAAGCCTGTCAACACGGTTACCTGGGTGACCGGCGCCCTGCTTCTTCTGCTGATGGGAATCGGCCTGGCCTTCCTGATTCTTTATTACCGGAATATCCTGCTGCAAATCAGAATCCTCACCGGAAAGCTGATGCAGGTGGAGAAAGGGGATTTTGATGCCAAAATCTCAGCTGTGGAGATGCCGCAGAACGAATTTTCCTATGTATTTGCACAATTTAACAGGATGGTAATGAGAATCCGCCAGCTGATTGCATCCATACTTAAGGAACAGCAGCTTCGGGACCAGGCCGAGCTACGGCAGCTTCAGCTGCAGATTAACCCGCATTTTCTTTCCAATAGCCTTTCTTACATCGTAACGGTGGCGGACAAGCCGGAGGCAGTTACCCAGATGGCGGTGCATCTGGCCAAGTATTACAGATATTGCACCCAGAATAAATCCATGGCCACGGTGGGTGAGGAGGTTTCGTATACCAGAGCCTATCTTTCCGTTATGGCCATGCGCAGGGATGTGGAGTATACAATTGATGTATCGGAAGCGCTTTACAGAGTACGGCTGATCCCGCTGCTGCTTCAGCCTCTGATTGAAAATGCGGTGAATCATGCCATTGAAGAAAGAGAAAATGCGAAGCATATCTATGTGAAAATATACCGGCTGCAGGGCCCGGAAATCCATTTTGAGGTTTCCGACGACGGCAACGGGATGACAGAGGAACAGATTGGGGATTTAATGAGCCGTCTTGCGGATAAGCAGCGGGATGAGGAATGGGGCGTGGGCCTGTGGAATGTGAACCAGAGACTGGTAAACTATTACGGCGCATCCGCGGGACTGCGCTTTGGAAAAAGTGTCTGGGGAGGTCTGCTGGTTTCCTTTGCCATTTTGCCGGAGGGAGAAGTATGAAGGTACTGATTGTTGATGACGAGATGTATATGGTTGATTATATCCGTAAGCTGATAGACTGGGAAAGCTATGGGTTTGATACGGTGCTGACGGCAAAGGGCGGTTCCCTGGCGCGGGATCTGCTGCTGGAGCACGAACCGGAGCTTTTGATTACGGATATCCGTATGCCCCGGGTTTCCGGCCTGGATTTATCTCAGATGACTGCGGAAAATAATGGCCGGACAAAGGTGATCATCATTTCCGGCTACAGTGATTTTACCTATGCCCGGCAGGCGCTGCGCTATGGAGTATCGGAATATCTGGTGAAGCCGGTATTAAAGCAGGATCTGGCGGAGGCGGTGGAACGGCTTGTACCGGAGATGACAGCGGAAGAAGTGCAGAAGGAAGGGGAAGAGGGCAGCTTTAAAAAGACGGATACCATCGCTTACATAAAAAAATACATCCGGGAGAACTATGGCAGGGATTTGTCGCTGGATGTCCTGGGAGAGGCAGCCCATCTGCATCCGGCATACCTGTCCCGGGTTTTTAAGGAGGCAACGCAGGAAAATCTTTCCGGCTACATAACCTCCGTCAGGATGGAAAAGGCGGCGCAGCTGCTTGAGGAAACGGATCTGCGGATTCACGAGGTGATGAAGCAAGTGGGTTATCAGAAAAGCCAGCATTTTGCCAAGCTGTTCCGGGAAAAATTCGGCGTGACGCCCACGGAATACAGACAGGGGCTGCGCGGTTTTGGCGGGGAAGGAAAATGTTAGGGCAGAGTTGAAAATTCATTCCTGCCGTCTGCGTGACCGGGAAGACATTTTGGTTTTTCCGCTGAGGCAGGTATTATTTTACCGGAATGATTATGGTCACCGTAAAAATCCCCTGTTCATGCCGTATTTCCAGCGTTCCTCCATATTTGTCCACAACAGCCCTCACACGGGCAAGGCCAAAACCATGTCTGCCCGGCTCCTCTTTTGTGGTATGGTAAACACCGCCGGAAAAGCGAAGCGGGCCGCAGTAGGAATTAACCGCCTGAAAACTGAAAAAGCCCTTGCTGCACCGTGTCCTGAGCTCCAGCAGACGCGACTGGGAATCAGGCACTTTTTCACAGGCTTCTATGGCGTTATCCAGTAGGTTGGCAAACAGGGAGCACAGATCGATATTGTCAAACGGAAGGCCTTCTGTAAGCTCGATGTGGAAAAAGGGTTCCAGTCCCTTTTCCAGGGCCAGGTTATATTTGGCATTCAGCATGGCGTTTACCAGGCCGTTTGTGCAGAAGCTCCTGCCAGTGACGGAGGCGGTCTGTGAAAGCCCGTCAAAATACTGCAGGGCCTCCTCTGTGTTCCCCTGCTTCAGGCAGGCGCCGATGGCGGTGAGATGGTTGTTCATATCGTGGCGCAGCCGCCTGATTTCCTGCTGGTTGTGTTCCAGCTCCTGATAATAATCCCGCTGGAGCCGCAGGTTTTCATTTTCCGCCGCCGTGCGGGTATTTTCCGCCATGCGCACGCTCAGCTCAAGAATTCCCATGTTTGTAAGCAGGTTGGCCAGAATGACGGGGAGACTGTAGGGTAACATGCTCCGTGACGCGGTAGTGACAATGTAAATCATGGAAAGCAGAGGAGTCAGGGATACCAGGTCCAGCAGTATGAGCGTCCCGGCGTTGAGATATTCCTTCACATAACGGAGCCTTTCCGCAAAAATGCGGGACATGAAAAACCAGAACAGGCAGGTGATTATGCTTCTGAATACGCCAAAGCCCATGAATTGATAACGGTTGGCCTGCGTATACACGGAAGGAAGCAGTGGTAGCATAAGGGCGGAAATAAGATAATTCAGGGAGCCGATAAAGGGGTACAGGATAAAGGCGGCGGAAAGCTTGTGAAGCAGGCTCCCTTCAAAGCCCGCAAGAAGAAGGAGAATAAGCCCCAGAAAGGCCAGGGTGATATTTATGGCATCCTGGCTGAGGATCACCGTATTTACCACTACGGACAGGCCAATATAGACAGCCGCCTTTACCAGGCGCTGTTTCCTGAGCGATACGAAAGCGCCGTTCAGGCGCTGGTAAAAACAGGTGGAAGTTAAAAACAGGATACCCATTATACTGTACATCAATAATACTGCAATTCTCATCTGACAAACCTTTCTGAACTTATACAGAGTTTCCGGTTTACCGGACGTCCAGCATTGCTCCGGCAAAGGCAATCAGGAACGCCTGCTTATGCGCCCTGCTCACAGGCAGCTTTTCACTGCCGATGACGGCGAAGGAATCCCCTGTCCGGGAAACCTGCCGGATATTCACAAGATAGCGTTGGTGGATTCTGACAAAATAGCCGGGAAGCTGGGATTGCAGGTCATTCAGCTTACCCCGGAAGCTTTTTTCCCCGCTGCAGGCAAAGGCTGTTATATATCTTCCTTCACTGCGGAAATACAGGGTATCCCGCAGGTTCAGCCGGCAGCTGCCTGCCCCCTGGGGGAGAAGATAAAAATCATTGTCCCCCTGCTGTATTTCTTCCAACGCCCTTGCCGTGATGTCCAGAAGCCGTTTTTCCTGATAGGGCTTCAGGATATAATGGAATGCCCTCACTTCATACCCCTGGAAGACATAATCGGGATAAGCCGTAACGAATATGAGAATCCCATGCTGGTCGATGGAACGTAGCTGCCTGGCGGTTTCCATCCCGTTCATCCCTTCCATCTCAATATCCAGGAATATCAGGTCAAAGTGGTATTTCCTGTATCCCTCACACAGCTTTTCCCCGGACTCATATTCCCACAGCTGACAGGGAACCGCCTGCAGCTCAAGCCAGGGTTCCAGAATATCCCGCAGCGCCCTGCGCGGTTTCTTTTCATCATCTGCAATCGCAATCTGAAGCATGGCATTCCCTCCCTTTTGATGTTCCATATTGTATCACATTCCCTTCCCCGAAAAAAGCGCACGGCTCAGTTTCCTCCAAAAATGACGGAATTCATGTCAGTTTTGACACATTCCCTCACTTTTGAAAACGCGGCTTCCCCTATAATAAAAGTGACCGGAGGGCTGACATACCGGGAAGAAAATCCAGGGGCAGGCCCGGGGACGGGAAGATAACTGTCCGGCCCTGAATGCCGGGACATCAAAGGAGGTAATTGAGATGCTGCGTGTGGAACATTTGTATAAAAATTATCAGATCGGCAGCCAGACCTATCCTGTGCTGCGGGATGTGTCTTTTGAGGTGGAGAAGGGGGAATTCGTGGCGGTTATGGGGCCATCGGGCTCAGGGAAGTCTACGCTCCTCAATTGTATCGCCTGCTACATACCTTTCCAGAAGGGGGAAATAGTTCTGGGAGGGCAGAATCTGGCGAGTCTGGATGCGGAGGGGCTGGCGGTGGTGAGAAACAGGAAGCTGGGCTTTGTGTTCCAGGATTTCTGCCTGCTGGACGGACTGTCGGTTAAGGATAATATTCTCCTTCCCAGGATTATCAGCGGACAGACGGAGGAGGCAATGGAGGAGGATGCGGCGCGCCTGTGCCGGATATTCGGCATTGAGCATATCAGGGATAAGTATCCGGCGGAAATATCCGGCGGGGAAAAACAGCGTACGGCTGTGGCGCGGGCGCTGATTAATTCGCCGCTCCTGATGCTGGCGGATGAGCCTACCGGAAATCTGGATTCCAAATCCAGCCGTACGGTGATACAGTCCTTTGAACGGGCCAGGGAGGAACTGGACACCACGATTTTTATGGTGACGCACGACAGCTTCGCTGCGTCCTTCTGTGACCGGGTAATCATTCTGAAGGATGGGGAAATTTTCAAAACGGCATATTGCAGCGGCAGCCACCGTGACTTCCAGAAGGAACTGCTGGAAATTATTGAAGAAATGGGGGAAGAGGGTGAAGAAAAGGAATGAAAAACCAGAGACAGATAAATAAAGAGCTGCGTTATTATAACCGGAAAAATTATTACCTGCTGTTTTTGTGCCTGTTTTTATCCGAACTGTTGATTACGGCTTATGCCGTTATGATGCAGTCGCCTACCGTGCTTACCATTCTGCCGGAGGGCGGGGATTCACGCAAGCAGGTGTCGATGATATTTTTTCTGGCTGTTTTTGGGTGCGGGGTATTTGTCGTGTATGCCGCGGCCCTGTTTTTAAAATACAAATCCAGGGAAACCGGGATTCTTATGGCGCTGGGCGCTTCCGCCAGGCAGCTTGGGGCGAGGCTGCTGCGGGAGCTGCTGTTGGTTTCGGGCATTTCCTTTTTGGGCGGCATGGTGCTGGGGACGCCGCTCGCCTTTTGTATCTGGAAGCTTTTCTGTATTTTCCTGGTAAATACGGATGAAACTTCTTTTTCCATTGGGGTGCAAGCTTATGGGATTTCTGTCTGTTATGCGCTGGTATGTATGGTTCTTCTGATTTTTATGGGGATCCTTTTTATCAGGCAGACGGATGTGATTGCCATTGTCCATAATGAGAGAAAGTGTGAGCCTGTCAGGGATGTGAAGCCATGGTATGGCTGGGCGGGGATCCTTCTCATGATCCTGGGGGGAGTCTGCGGATATATGACGCCGACGCTCTGTCTCCGCCTGCTGAACTGGTATTGCCCGGCGTGGATCAATGTGACCTATCTTCCCTTGTTTGTCGGGCTTTACATGCTTCTTCTGTATATTGTTGTCCATGGAAGAAAAAAAGGGAAGAAGCGCTGGCGGGATATTATTACCGGCAGCATGATGAAGTTCCAGGGGCGGCAGACGGTGAACAGCATGCTGGTAATAACGGTTTTGCTTGCCGGCGCGTATTTTGCGGCGTTTTATACGCCAATGATGCTGTCTGGCTCGCAGAAAGCCATTGATGAGAGGCCCATAGATTTCCTTTTCCCCTACAGGCAGGATCAGGATATGCTTACGGAAGAGGAGATAAAGGCGCTTGCAGAAAGCTATCAGGTGGAAATTACAGAATACAGCACATATCCTCTGGCGGTGCTTGCCCACGACGGCAGTACGCAGATCATGGACAGCAGGCAGAATTTCCACTATGAGTACAGGGAGCTGGTGGGGGAGGGGAACTACCTTCCGGCTTCGGAGTTTAACCGGATAGCGAAGCAGGATATTGAGGTATCGGAAGGAACCTGCCGGGCGGTCATCGGAGAGGACGGGGGCAACGCGTTCTGGCTCGCCAACGACACAACCATGCTTACCAATCCGGTGACGGGAAAAACGCTGGGGATTTCCTTCGGCGGATATGTCTGTGACAATATGCTTTCCGGAAAATATTATGTGCTCAATGACGAAGATTATATGAAAATATCGGAAGGGCTTACAGATGAGTGGCGTGAGCGGCTGGTGGCCTTTAATGTGGCGGATGTAGACGGCTCCTATGGGTTTGCACAGGAATTATACAGGCAGATTGTTGCCTGTACGGGCAGTGATTGCCAGGTCACAAGAATGGACGACAGGATTTATGACAGGCAGGCCCGTGCGGGCAGCTTTGGGGAATATGAAGACAGCGGCTCTGACATTACGATTAGCTTTAAGGAATATCAGTCCTTTTATTTTAAGCAGTTCTGGAAATATGCGCCCATGTTCCGTATATTGGATAAAACGGACTTCCTGTCCACCTATGCCGTATTTTTAATGCTGTTTTTATTTATTTCCCTGATCTGCTTTGCGGCTGTTTTCATTATTATATATACCAGATGCATGACCATTGCCATGAACAGCCGTCTGGTTTACGAGGATTTAAAGCACCTGGGCGCGGGGCATGACTTTTTAATCAATTCTGTCAGGGGGCAGGTGGGAAAGGTATTCAAAGCGCCTGCGGCGGTGGGAACCGTGGCAATCTATCTGTTTTACTGCCTGATTCTTTACATGAACGACGGCGGGCGCTTTACGCCCGGTGAGCTGGCGGGGCTTGGAAGCTGCGCAGCTGTTGTGGGCGTGGTTACGCTCTGTATCTGGGGCTTTTACAGATTTGTCCTGAAGCGGGTATGCGAAAAGCTGGAAATCAGGTAAAAGGGGCTAGTCCACATCCAGGGGGTTACAGTACTGTACCTCTGCGGGGATGGCGTATATTTTAATGCTGCCATCCTGCATTTTGCCGAACCAGATGGCGCCGGTACCGAGCATGACGCCGTCCTGGTTCCAGAAAAGATCCTCGGTTTCCGAGCCTTCCACATCATAGATGACCTGCAGGTTCAGGATGTCATTGTAGCTGGCAAGAAATTCCTCAGGAGATGAAATCAGGAGCTGTTCACCGTTTCTGACCAGGTTCAGCGGATAATTGATTTTTTGTGAAAGGGCTTTTCTGTTATCATTCAGAACGTCATTTTTTACAAGAAAGGCGAAGCTTTCGATTTCTCCCCTGGTCCAGCCGCCGCTGCCAAAATTACAGTAAACCGGCTCTTCCAGGATAGCGAGGATATTTTCAATGGTATATTCTTCGGGACGGGAGGCATCCAGGCTGTTGCCGATGGAAACGGACAGACCCTCTGCGAACAGGAATTCACTGCCCTGATTCAGGTAAATGCGCGTCATGCTGAAGGGCACCGCACCACCCTCTCCGGCGCCGGTAATGTATTGCTCGCTTGTGATGACATCCTTTTGCCCGTCGCCGTTCACATCGCGGAAGGCGATGAAATTTACTTCGGAGGCAAACAGCCAGTAATCATAGGCGTCCGGGAAGGTGTATATGGTATTGCCGTCCGAGACAAGGGAATATTCCACACGGGTACGCCCGTTTTCCGTGATTTCGCGGGTGGTGAACTGTACATTTTCGTAACCGCCCAGGCTGACTCCGGAGAAGGTCTGGGACTCTATGACTTTTGCGTCTGCGCCGCCCTCCTGGCCTTCCAAAGAGGCTTCGGTGCCGTCGGAGGATGATGAGGCGGCCGGAGATGTTCCGGCGGAACTGTTATTATCGGAAGATGCACCGGTTCCGGAAGGGCTTTTGCCGTCTGCCGTATTTCCGGTATCTGCGGCAGCAGTATTGCCGGCAGCCGGATTTTCGGTCTGTCCCTGGGAAGCGGACGGGCTTTCCTGTACGCCCGAGGCATCATTTTTACCGTTTGCTGCGCATCCTGTGAGGACAGAGGCTGTCAGAATGCAAAGGGCCGCTGTGAGCAGGATGTTAGTCATTTGTTTTTTTATCATAAGGTGTTGTCTCCTTTCGTGGGCAGGAAGTATTCCTGAAAAAAATTTAACAGGAAAAGATGTTTATAGTTGAATATAGCATATACGGGAGGGATAGTCTACCCGCCCGTATTTTTTTGTTGGGGACGATTTGTGAAATGTGCCGGGGAAAACTGTGAACAAAAAATGTTTTATAATATAAAATGAATATGATGGGGCGTTTTATTGACTTTTTTTTAACAAGAATGTATAATTTATGGTAACAGTTCAGGCCGGCGGGAATATTGGTGCAAAGCAGGTGTTAAGCTGGCTTATAAGACTTTTTTTGCGCCAACATTTACATCGGATGGACTTCCGGTGCTTCTTGCATGGAAGAGCTATTCAAAAAGACGGCCGTCCGGAACAGTTAACATCTATTTATTATCAGCGCAACTGTTATGGTATTGGGGTTCAAAGAAAGGAAAGGTATTTTTATGAAAGGTTATGCAATGCTTAAAATCGGGGAATCCGGCTGGATCGAGAAGGAAAGACCGCAGTGCGGGCCCATGGATGCCATCTGTAAGCCGCTGGCTATAGCAATCTGTACGTCGGATGTACATACGCTCTGGGAAGGGGCGATCGGTGAAAGGCATAATATGATTCTCGGCCATGAGTGCTGTGCGCAGGTGGTTGAGGTCGGCTCTATGGTAAAGGATTTCAAGCCCGGCGACAGAGTGCTTGTACCGGCTATCACTCCGGACTGGAACTCCCTGGAAGCGCAGGCAGGCTATTCCATGCATTCGGGGGGAATGCTTGCGGGTTGGAAATTCTCCAATTTCAAGGATGGCGTATTTTCAGAATTCTTCCATGTAAATGATGCGGACGGGAACCTGGCGCTTCTGCCTTCCAATATCAGCCCTGTTGACGCCTGTATGCTTTCTGACATGGTTCCTACGGGCTTCCATGGCGTGGAACTGGCGGATGTACAGTTCGGTGATACGGTCCTTGTAATAGGAATCGGGCCGGTGGGCCTGATGTCGGTGGCCGGGGCGAATATGCGCGGCGCGTCCCGCATTATTGCGGTGGGCACCAGGCCAAACTGCGTGGAGGCGGCCAGAGGCTATGGCGCTTCTGATTTTATCAGCTATAAGGACGGGACCATTGAGGATCAGGTGCTGGCGCTGACGGACGGCAAGGGCGTGGATAAGGTAGTTGTAGCGGGCGGAGGCTGTGAAACCTTTGAATCCGCCGTGAAGTGCCTGAAGCCCGGCGGAAAAATCGGCAATGTTAATTATCTGGGCAGCGGCACCTATGTTAACATTCCCCGTGTGGAATGGGGCGTGGGCATGGGACATAAGCAGATTAACGGCGGCCTGATGCCCGGCGGACGTCTGCGTATGGAGAAGCTGGGCTCGCTGGTTTCCGCAGGCAAGCTGGATGTGCATCCTCTGGTTTCCCATGTATTTGAAGGCTGGGATCATGTGGAAGAGGCGCTGTTCTTAATGAGGGATAAGCCGAAGGATCTGATTAAGCCCGTAGTGAAGATTGAGGACTGATATCAGGGTATATTGAACTTCCTGAAGGATACGGGATGCCAATAGCATGCCTTGTCCGGCACGGCGGGAAATGTGTGCGTGCGGCCTGTTTGGACCGCACGCATTTTCAGGAAAGAGCTGCAGCATAGGGGATAATTTTATGAAGGTACTGGTAATATCGGGATTCCTGGGAGCGGGGAAAACCACGTTCATCAAGGCTCTGGCAGAAAAAACGGATAAGAGGTTCGTGGTCATGGAAAATGAATATGGTGAAGTGGGGATTGACGGCGGTTTTTTGGCATCGGGGACAGGACAGGCGGAAATGAAGGTGTGGGAGCTGACGGAAGGGTGTATCTGCTGCACGATGAAGGCAGATTTTGCTTCCTCCATTCTGACGATTTCCAATACGCTTGATCCGGAATACCTGGTAGTAGAGCCGACGGGGCTTGGGAAGCTGGGAAATATCCTTACCAATATCAGCCAGATCCAATATGAAAGAATAGTACTGATGCAGCCGGTAACGGTGCTGGATGTGTCCGCTTTTGACAGGGATAAGGAAAAGTACCCGGAAATCTGCAGGGACCAGATTGAAAACGCAGCCACGGTTATTTTTACCAAAACAGGGGCAATGGACGCGGAGGAGCTTTGCAGGATTGCGTCAGAAGTGAGGGCAATGAATCCTCAGGGGGAGATTGTGACGGATTCCTGCGAGAAGAAAGAGGCTTCCTGGTGGAATGGGCTTTTTGAGAGATATCTGACGAAGGAAGGGGAGGAGAACGCGAAGAAAAGGGAGAGGGAAACGCTGCAGCCGGATTTGGAGAATGCAGGCTTTACCTCCATACACCTGGAGTCCGGTAACCAGCTGGTTCTGTTTCTGCAGGGAGTGGTGTCAGGCGTGTTCGGCGATATCAGGCGGGCCAAGGGGTATCTTCCGGCAGGCAGCGCATGGCTCAGATTCGATGTGGTGGACAGGAATTACAGTATTACCGGCTATGAAGGCGGCGGGGATTCCCGTGCCGTATTTATCGGGAAAGGGCTTCACCGGAGAGAACTGGAGGAGGTGCTTTGCCCGGAAGAGAAGAATTTGATGGGAAAGGCTGAGAAAATGCGGGTTTCCGGGAAGTACAGATGAGGCCGCTGCTGGCAGGAAAATAAAATGTGGAAAAAATGAGAAAATGGTAAAAATTTTTCTTGCCAAGCAGGGAAACATTTGATATGATATATCACGGACGGGGCATTAGCGCAGCTGGGAGCGCGCCACGCTGGCAGCGTGGAGGTCACGGGTTCGAGCCCCGTATGCTCCATTGGAAAAAGTACCGTATTTGCGGTACTTTTTTTGATCGTGTTGCATTTTGTGTTACTTCGTTACAATTCGTATAAAAAAGGAAAATTATATTGACAGAGCAATTTGAGTGTGATAACATCAGTCTAATTTAAAACAAAAAGGCCTTGACGAGAAATAGTAAGTATTAGGGATTTCGCAGAGAGAAGATGGTTGGTGTAAATCTTCATTGATCTAATATTGAAGCAGTCTCAGAGCTGTGAACCGAACGGATAAATCTCAGTAGGCTTCAACGGAATTCCACCGTTATTCAGGAAACAATATCGGAGATATCCCGTATTGATAGAGTGCAGAGAAATCTGAAATTAGGTGGTAACACGGACAGGAGAGTTCGCCCTAAGCTGACAATATAAATGTCAGCTTAGGGCTTTTTTTGTTTTAAAAAACAAATTAAACGGAGGTATTAAGCATGGTAAAAATGACACCGGATGAGTTAAGGAAATCATATATTGATTTCATGAAAAGAAAAGGGGCCAGTCAAGTACCTTCCGCTGGCTTGCTGCCGGAAAATGATCCCTCAACATTGTTTACCGGAAGTGGGATGCAGCCTATGGTTCCATATTTGTTGGGGGAAAAACACCCAATAGGCAATGAAATAACAAATATTCAGAAATGCTTAAGAACAGTGGATATTGATGAAGTTGGAGATACCTCGCATTTAACTTTTTTTGAAATGCTGGGCCGATGGGAATTTAAAGCAAATGAAAATAACTATAAGAATAAGCAAATTGATGCCATTTGGAATTGGCAGATTAACGAATTGGGAATTGACCCCGGCAGGTTATATATCAGTGTGTTTAAGGGAAGTGATGATTGGAATATACAGAAAGATACAGAAACAATTCAAATCTGGTCAGAGAAATTCAAATCGGTAGGTATAGAGCCTGTCGTTGAGGATAATCCATATAAATATGGGTTATCCAGAGGAGGAAAAATATTTTTATATGATGAAAAAGAAAACTGGTGGAGCAGAGCTGGAAGTCCTTTAGACATGCCTGTTGGTGAACCAGGCGGGCCAGATAGTGAAATGTTCTATGATTTTGAACCAGATGGTAATTCACTGGATCATCCTGCTTCTGACAGCGAAAGGTTTTTAGAGATTGGGAACAATGTGTTTATGTGTTATAAAAAAGAGGGCGCCGGGTTTGTAAAAATGCAGAATCCCAATATTGATTATGGAGGCGGATTAGAAAGGGTCGCAGCAGCTCTTAATGATGATAGGGATGTTTTTAATACGGCATTCTTTTTTAATGCTAAGAAAAAACTGATGGAGTTAAGCGGAAAAGATTATGCTGACGATTTTAAGTCATTTCGGATCATACTGGATCATGTGAGAGCAGCAGTTTTTCTAATCAATGACGGTGCGGAGCCGGCAAATAGTGACGCAGGGTATATAACAAGAAGGTTATTAAGGAGGGCGATTCGTGCAGGTAAAAAAATCGGTATACAAGGAAGTTTTATGGGTGAGTTGTCTGAAGTTTATATAGATGAAGCAACAGCTTATGAAGACTTGCACAGTAATAAAAAGAAAGTTATTGAGATAATAAACAAGGAAGAAAACCTTTTCTATAAAACATTGCAGCAAGGAGAACTTGAAATACAAAAGCATCTTAAAAATAAGGGCAAAGTTACAGGGGCAGATGCATTTTATTTTTATGAAACATATGGTTTCCCTCTGGAATTAACGGAGGAATTCCTGACTGAAAATGGCTGTAGCATAGAGAACAGGGCTTCTTTTGCAGAGGCGGAAAAAAGACATGCAGAAAAGAGCAGAACAGCTTCCGCAGGTAAATTTAAAGGTGGATTAGCTGACCAATCAACGGAAACAACAGCATTACATTCTGCTGCTCATTTATTACTTGCTGGATTAAGGGAAGTTTTGGGTGATCATGTTCATCAAAGAGGAAGTAATATTACTTCAGAACGGTTGAGGTTTGACTTTAACCATGATGAAAAACTTACACCGGAGCAGATTGCAAAGGTGGAAAAATATGTGAACGAAGCAATTTCATCAAAAGCGGTTATCTATATTTCTGAGATGCCTAAAAATGAAGCAAAAGAGAGTGGCGTTGAAGGTAACTTTTGGGATAAATACCCTGATATAGTCAAAGTGTATACAATGAAAGACGACAAGGGGAAAATTTGGAGCAGAGAAGTATGTGGAGGACCTCATGTAAGCGATACTGCAAACTTGGGAAGGTTCAGTATTCAAAAAGAACAGTCTTCTTCTGCCGGAGTAAGAAGGATTAAAGGCGTCCTTAGCAAATAACGCAAACCTGATACCACAGATTTTGACGGGGACAAATACTTTTTCAACATCAGGGGAACTGGCGGTGCCTGTGCTGAAATGCAAAACGCAGGAGAGGTAATCTCCGGCATAAACAACTCCTGCCCCTCAAGATGGAGAGGCAGGAGAGCTGCGGCGCCGGAAAGCGGCATTTATGACATTTTATGCCATCAACAGAACGGCAAAGCCATTTTTTTCAAGCATATGGGAAACCGAGCCCTTCAGAAGAAGAAGCTGACCGCCGTTCATGAAGCGTTCGGCATCTGCGGGAGCTTCTCCCATGTGGATGATTACGCGTACCGTATGCGCGCCGTATCTTTCAAATACTACCAGTCTGTCGTCATGGCCGCCATAAACGGCTCTCCATTCATCCGCCGGGGCAATCCAGTCCCTGCGGATACGCAGGACTGTTTTTACAAAGTCTTCCGAATCGGCGTGGTTTTCGTCCCAGGGCATCCCCTGTCTGTACTCTGTTTCCCGGATGCCGGTCACCTTTTTTTCATCTCCGTAAAAAACACTTGGCACTCCGGGAGCCATACAAAGGTACAGGAAAGCCGCCTGCCACCGGTCATAATCGCCACCGCACAATCCCAGGAAACGCGCCACATCATGGCTGTCCAGCAGGTTCAGCTGTGCCGCCGTCACCTGGAAGGGATAACGCAGCTGCATGTCGGCCATCCTCCAGAGGAAATCATCCGCCCCTGTTTTTTCCAAGGCAAAAAAATCTCTGCAGTGCTTTCGGAAATCATAGTTCATGACGGAATCAAACATGTCGCCCTTCAACCAATCCGCCGCGTTTTCCCAGACCTCTCCAATCAGCACCGCCTCCGGATTTGCTTTCCGCACAGCAGAACGGAAGCTGCGCCAGAAATCTTTATCCACCTCATTTGCCACGTCCAGACGCCAGCCGTCCACATGGAATTTCTCGATCCAATAGCGGCCCACTTCGGCAAAATATTCCTGCACTCCGGGATGGGCCGTATTCAGCTTCGGCATTTTAGGCTCATAGGCGAAGCAGGCATAACCGGGCGCTTCTCCCTCCTGAGGCCTTTTTACAGGAAAGCAGAGATCGTAAAACCAGTCTGCATAAGCGGAAGTGTTCCCATACTTCACCACATCGTCAAACGGGGGGAAATACCAGCTGCAATGGTTGAATACCCCATCAATGATGATGCGCATACCTCTGTTATGGACGGCTTCCGTCAATTCCAGGAAATCCTCATCCGTGCCCATGCAGGGATCCACGTGGAAATAGTCCACAATATCATATTTGTGATATTCCCCGGCCTGAAAAACCGGATTCAGGTACAGGCAGGTAAATCCCAGCTCCTGAATGTAATCAAGATTTTCCATAATGCCCTTAATGGTACCCCCCAGACGGCTTTTACTCACCGTGCCGTGAGGCGCCTTCAGCTCTTTTCCCATGCCGCAGAGCCGGGCCTTCCCGTCTGCAAAGCTGTCCGGGAAAATATTGTAGACAACGGCATTCAGAAACCATTCCGGCGCCCTGACGATTTCCGAACGCAGGATATAAGGATACTGGTAGTATTCACTCCGCCCCTCAACAACAAAGCCATCCTCCATCACCAGATCCGGCATATCCTCATGGAATTCATCCGCATAATACCAGACATATTCCCCTCCCTTTTCCAGCCTGAAAAAATAACAGATCCTGCGGGGACACGGTTGGATAGTCCCCTCATAAAAATCAAACAGCTCATCGCTGTAACGCCGCTGCATGGGGATGGACGCAAAGCTTACCGGTGAATCCGGACAGGCCCTGTCCCCATAAAAAAGCGTACACAAATCCAGATCCCCCTTCGCGGCCCGCAGACGGATGGTAAACGTATCCTCCGACCGGGCGAAAGCGTACTGGGACGCCGGTATGTGCGCAACCGCACTCCTATTCATTTCAAATCCTCCTAGTTTTGCGGAGCAAAATGCGAGCCCTCTGGCGAGCAGAGGATTTTCCTCCTAGTTTTGCGGAGCAAAATGCGAGCCCTCTGGCGAGCAGAGGATTTTCCTCCTGGTTTTTAACCTTTTACACCGCCTGCGGTCAGCCCTGACACCATATACTTCTGGATACAGAAGAAAATAATAAGGATAGGCACCGATACTAAAATGGCGGCCGCTGAAAACAGGGGCCAGCTGCGGCTGTAATCGTTTGCCTGAAGCTGATACAGGCCGCCGGCCAGCGTATAGCTTTCTTCCCGGAGCATAAAGGTAGTGGCAAAAAGGTATTCATTCCAGACAAATATCAATACCATGACGGCAGTTACAATAATGGCGGGACGTGCCAGCGGCAGGATGATTTTCGCTATCAGCGTCAGATTGCCTGCCCCGTCAATTTTGGATGCTTCTTCGATCTCAACGGGAATGGAATCGAAATAGCCCTTCATGTTCCAGATGGAAAAAATACACATGCTCCCGGAATAAATAAAAATCAGCCCTGCATGGGAATTCAGGAGATTCAGCAGCTTAAACAGTCTGAAGATAGCGAACATGGACAAAATCTGGGGAAAGGCGTTCAGCAGAAGAAGCAGCTGCATGACAGCCGTCCGGCCGGGGAAACGAAACCTGGAAAAAGCGTAGGAAGCCGTGACGCTCGTTCCCATGGCAAGCACCATTGTACCCGTGCTTAGGAGGACGGAATTGAAAAGCCATTTCAGGAAGGGCTTTTCCACAAGGATGCTGCGGTAATTATCCAGCGTGAATTTTTCCGGCAGGAGAGAAAGGCCGGTGGTAAGCGCCCCGCTTCCGCTGCTGACAGAAAGCAGGAAAGCATACAGTATCGGAATCAGTCCGGCCAGACATATGCTGATGAAAAACAGATTTAAAAAAGCCAGGCCAATCGTTCTTTTTACAGAGCGTTTCATACCGTTTCCTCCTTCTGTGCCCTGTTTGTCCAGAAGGAAAACAGGATAATAATTACAAAAATGATCATGGATACAGCAGAGGATAATCCATAATTATTGGAGACAAATGCATTCTGATGGGCATAGGTAATGATGGTTGACACGGTAGCCCCGGTTACTGAGCCCTTCTGCATGGTAAGAAGGTAGATAATATCAAACTGCTTAAAGGTGATAAAGGTGGTCATGATCACCGCCGGGGCCATGATTTTTTTCAGGGAAGGGATGGTAATATACCGGTTCTTCTGCCACAGATTGGCTCCATCCAGCACCGCACTCTCGTACATGCTCTGGTCGATGCTCTGCAAAGCCCCGTCCATCATCAGGATCATATAAGGAAGTGACATCCAGAGATTTAAAACCATGCAGGATATAAAGGCGGGTACATTTCTGGACAGGAAATCCACTTTTTCCATCCCGAATGCCACAAGAAGCTTATTAAGCAGCCCGAACTCCGTATTGAACATTCCCACGCGCCACACCAGAATGGAGACATAAGCCGGCATCGCCCAGGGAAAAATAAGCAGGGTTTTGTACAGGCGCTTCGCCTTCAGCCCCTGTGTATTGAGGGCCACGGCAAGCACGTAGGCGATAGCCGTGTCCAGCACCATATTGACAGCCGTCCATAGTATGGTGGTGCCCAGGGCCGACAGGAAGCCTGAATCCACTTTAAGAAGCGCCCTCTTATAATTATCCGCACCGACCAGGGAATAGTCCGTCCAATGATAAAGATTCATATTGGTCAGAGAAATATAGCCGGTATAAAGGATTGGGAAGAGTACAATCATGGCAATCAATATCATGGCAGGGAGGCTGTAGCCCCAGGGACGGAGCTGCCTTCGGACCGGATGCTTCCGCTTCACCGGAATATCCGGCTTCCGGGGAGCGCTGTGCTTTACGTTCATCATTTTATTGTATTCCCTTCTGAATTGCCCCGGCCGGGTTTCACCGGCCGGGCTGTACAGGAAGCGCCGCATGCATTTTTTTGTCTGTCTGCAGCGATCCAGGCATAACCGGACTGCAAAAAATTATTTCATATCCTGTATGGCGGTCAAGGCTTCCTTTTGATATTTTTCAGCTGCTGTGTCCACATCCTCTCCGGATTTGTTGACTGCAGCAAGCAGGGATTCTGCCGGCCCCCACATAACGCTCATTTCAGGAATGTTGGGCATGGGGATAGCTTTTTCTGCGCTTTGCTTCATGGCAAGGATCATTTCATTGGATGCAACCTCCTTGTCGTCATAGGCCTTGCTGTTGGCAGGGGCGCAGTTGAATCCCTTGGCCAGCGTGATTCCTGCTTCCTCCCCGGCGAGTACCTCCAGCACCTTTGTCACTGCTTCCTTTTTTGCTTCGGCAGCATATTTTAATACGCCGATACACTGAACACCGGAATACGGAATGAGGGAATTGCCGTTGGGAAGCGTAAAATCTGTCAGGGCTTTGACGCCCAAATCAATGCCGGCTTCCTTAATTCCGGATACCAGCCAGGGGCCGCCTATAATTGCCGCCGCTTTCCCTTCATTAAACAGGGCGGTTACCGTATTATAATCCCCGTCGGCCTGCAGCCTGGAAAACTTTTCATTGTATAGGATGGCGTCCTTTGTCGCCTGCGCATCCAGCCCCGGATTTCCATCCTTATCGATGACATAGCCTCCGAACCCGTTGATAAAGGGGGCCACATTATAAGTGTTGGAATGCTGGTTCACCAGCGCATAGGTTCCGGCTGCGGTATCCGTGTGAGCCGTCATATAGTCGTAAAGCTCCTCTGTGGTGGAAGGAATCTCGCCTTCCCACAGCGCCTTATTATACATAAACAGCACGGTTTCATAATAAACCGGCATAAGATACTGTTCTCCCTTGTAGGTTGCGGCTTCAATTGTCATGGGCAGCAGATCAGCTTCCTTTTGGGCGCTTATCAGGTTCCCCACCGGCTCCAGAATACCCATTTCCGCGAAGCTGCCCAGCGAATCATGGGCAAACAGGTACATATCGGGGCCATTTTCAGCATCCGTGCCGTACAGCTTGATCTGTCCGGTCACATCGCTTTTCTTTTCAAATTTCAGGGTGATATTTTCCCCCGCCAGCGCTTCATTCACCACATCCGCCAGCGCATTCATCATCGCTTCATCATTATCATGCCATGCGGTGAGTGTAACCGCCTCACCCGGCTCCTGCTGTACCGGAGCCTCCTGTTGTACCGGAGCTTCCGGCTGGGAGGAGGCCTCCGTCTGTACGGCTTCTTTTTCCTCCGGCGCTGTATTTTCCGTGCCGGTCTGCGCTTTCTGTCCGCAGCCTGCCAGTACTCCTGCCGCCATGATACCGGTCAGAAGATAACACAATATCTTTTTCATTTCACGTCCTCCATTTCTGCGAAACCGCTTTCCTGATTAACAATGTCCTTTACTTGCCCAAAACAACTTTTATTTCTCAAATAAGGATGCGCACCATTTATTTAAGTCATTTATAGCATTTATCAGCTCCCTTTTCTATCGGTTTTTGCAAAATACGTTGACTTTGTTAGGAAACCGCTATACTATAATTTTAAACTTATCACTTTTTCACAAGGAGGTTCCCATGGCCGTAACAATAAGCGATGTGGCAAAGGAGGCCGGTGTTTCCACCTCCACCGTTTCCAAGGTACTCAACAACTGGAGCTCGATTTCCCCCGCAACCTGTGAACGGGTTCACGAAGCCATAAAAAAGCTGCATTATACGCCCAATGCCAGGGCTGTCAGCTTTGCAAAGGGCGCGTCCCATAATATTCTCTTTTTATCCAGCCTGAAAAAAGAGGAGGCCTACCGCAACCCACATATGTTTGACATTCTCTGCGGCGTCCGACGAACTCTGGCGGAGCATGGATATACGCTGATGCTGACGGACTTCCCGGATACGGCCGAACCGCAGGAATATCTCACCGGGCTTATCGGGAAAGGGCTGGCAGACGGTATTCTCATCCATGGTTCCTGTTCCTTCCCGCAGCTCTCCAGGCTGCTTACGGAAAGCCGGTTTCCCCATATCCATATCGGCCATCCCGGCCCCGGAAGCCGTATGTGCTGGATCGACACAAACAACGGCCTGGCAGGGCAGTTTGCCGCGCAGCATATGCTGGAATGCGGCTATGAAAAAGTCGCATTCATCGGTGAACGGCGCACGGATCATATATCCACCCAGCGGCTGAACGGTTTTCTGGGCGGTATGTATGACTATGGCTACAGGGTGCCTGACGAATACATCCGCTACACAGATTCCACCAGAGAGGATGCCTGCCGGCAGACACATGAGGTCCTTTCCCTGCCCGTACCTCCCCGGGCCTTCATCTGTGAAAATAATACGCTGGCGCTCGGCGTCGTCAAGGCTCTCCATGAAAGACAGCTGCAGATTCCCGATGAAGCCGCCTTCCTGACTTTCGACAGCTATCCCTATTCCTCCATTATTGATCCGACGCCCACTGTCATTGACATTGATGTTTATGATTTGGGCGTCCAGGCAGCACAAATGCTGCTGCGCAAGCTGGAAAACCCTACTTTGCTGGTACAGGCCTATACCACGCTGCCGGTGCTCAGGCAGGGGTTGTCTACCGTACTGGCTTTTTAGTGAAGTTTTTCCATGGGCACGATATAAAAAAGATTCGCGGATATAACTGCCCGCGAATCTTTTTCTATTATACTTATATAAGGAATGCTCTGCATTGATGGGTACAGCGTCAGCCGTCCAGCCTGCGTACCATTGCAACATAAGAGTCGAGAACCATAACGCTTTCTACCTTCTTTTCAGAAGATAAATAAATAGTGACCGTAACGCCGTCCTGGAATTCCATTTTGGGATCAAAGGTATCGGTTAATTCATATTTCCCGTTGTTATTTTTATAATAGGCGTTGCCGTCTTTATCGTTGTAGACGGTAAAATCATATTTATCATAATTGGTATCACCCAATGATAATCCGTTTAACAGGGAAACAGTGGAATCACCGTTAAAAGAGATGTAGGATAACAAGCCATCTGTGTAGCCAAGGGTGATATAGCCATAATCATAGGTATTATTTACCAGTTTGTATTCCTCGTCCCCCATGATTTTCTCCACATCGGCGCGGCTCATGTACAGCTTAAGCTTATCTCCCGAGGGAAGCTTTACCCCGAACATTTTTTCTGCGGAGCTGCCTGAACAGGCGCCAAGGAGCACTCCCAGCAACAGTGCGGTAACCAGGCACAGCATTTTCTTTTTCATAATTTAACCCTCCATAGTTTATGAATTTATGTATCTACAGTATATCATACCATTGTTTAAGGAGAAAGCCAACCACAGTTTTACCATACATTTGTGGCAGGATTTCCCGTACTGTGACCAGGGGAGGCAGGACTGCGGGATTTTAACTCAGCGGGAGGTCTTAGCGGGAGAGCCTGTTAGAGGAACCATCCTTTACATTTAACCTTATTTCTTGAAATACATATGGAAAGCAGGTAAAATGAGTGCAATACAGGGGCGTAAATACAGTAATCGGATGCAGGCGGAGACTGCAAAACATGGACAGGAGGCAGATATGGCCCACAGGATTTATTATATTGAGGATGATGCGGGAATCGCGGAGGGAGTGGCTTTTTTCCTGCGAAGAAAGGGCTTTGAGGTGATAACGGCCGCTACGGTTGCGGAGGGGAAGCAGCTGCTGGGCAAGGGGCTGCCCTCCGTGGTGCTGGTGGACTGGAATCTGCCGGATGGCAGCGGAGAGGGGCTGTGCAGGTGGATAAGGGAAAAGTGGCCCATGCTGCCGGTGATTTTTCTGACGGTCAGGGGCGATACCAGGGACATTGTGAACGGTTTTCAGAAAGGGGCGGATGATTATCTGGTCAAGCCTTTTGAACTGGAGGTGCTGTATTCCAGAATCTGTGCGCTTCTGAGGCGGGCCGGGCAGGCCGGGGGAAGCTATTTGGTGTGCGGTCCGGTTTCCATGGATAAAAATCAGATGAAGGTGTTTCTTAATAAGGAAGAAATCAGCCTGGGATCACTGGAATACCAGCTTCTTGCAGCGCTGTTGGAGCATAAAAACCATACGCTTACCAGGCAGAAGCTTCTGGAGCTTTTGTGGGATGCAAACGGAAATTTTGTAAATGACAATACCCTGACCGTTGCCATGAAAAGGCTGCGTGAGAAGCTGTCGAATCCGGCCTGTATCAAAACGGTGCGCGGTTTCGGATACCGTATGGAGGATGTGGAGGAATGAATAAGAAACAGTCGGTTATGGCGGCAGGTATTCTGGCGGTTTTGTGCTGCCTGTTTTGCAGCATGTGTGTGGGAGTGCTCCTGGCCCGGTATTTTGCGGCGAGCCAGAAGCGTATCCTTACGGAAGTCACGGCCGGCCTGGTGGAAGCATATCCGCAGGAGGAAAAGGAAATCATGCTTCTGGTAAAGAAGGGGCTGCAGCCGGTTGCACGGGAGGCGGAAAAAACGGCGGACTATCTGTCGGCATATGGATACCGGCTGTCGGATTTTGCTTCCGGTTATCTGAAGCGTTCCATAGGGACGGCCTTTGCGGGCACGGCGGTGGTTCTGCTCCTGCTGGCAGGGCTGTATGGGCATGTGCAAAAGAAGAGGCAAAAAAGGGTCGGGGAGCTGACCGGATATCTGGAAAAAATAAACCGGGAGGGGACAGCCTCCATACTGCCTGACGCAGAGGATATGCTGGCCCCGCTGCAGGATGAGATATACAAAACGGTGACCGCCCTGCGTTTGGCCAGGGAAGCGGCGGTGCAGGAGCGGAAGAATTTTGCGGATAATCTGGCGAATATAGCGCACCAGCTGAAAACGCCGGTAGCTTCCCTTTCCATTGTGGCGCAGCTGATGGAAACGGACGGACAGGGGGGAGAGCGGGCGGTTTCGCTGAGAAAACAGACGGCGCGGCTGGAACGGCTGATTGAAGCGCTGCTGACCCTGTCCAGAATTGATGCGGGCGTGCTGCAGCTGGAAAAAAAGGAAGTGGATATTTTTACCCTGCTGGAGCTTTCGGCGGAGGGCGTGGATGAGATAATCCGCGCACGGAAAATCCGGGTGGATATCCCCAACCATCCCGATATTACGTTTCAGGGGGATATGGAATGGAGCATGGAGGCTTTTTCCAATCTGATAAAAAACTGCGCGGAGCATACGCCTGAGGGCGGCCGGATCATAATGGATTATACCTGTAATCCGTTATATACCCAGATTATAATCCAGGATACGGGGGCGGGTTTTGCTCCGGAGGAGCTTCCGCATGTGTTTGAACGGTTTTACCGGGGAAAGGATGCGGGAGAAAACGGGATCGGCATCGGCCTGTCCCTGGCGAAATCCCTGATTGAGATGCAGAATGGTTTCCTTACGGCGCAGAACCTGCCGGAGGGAGGAGCCTGCTTTACGGTCCGGTTTTACCATCACTGAGGGGGGACGGCAGACAGTGGAAGGGAAATCGGACAGCGGCGTGGAAAGCGGGCGCGTTGCTTTTGAAGGGAAGCGGCTTGTGAGGACAGGAAAGAGGCTGAAACAGGGCAGGGAAGCGGCTGAAACAGAGCCGGCAGCCTGCAGATTATGTCTGCGGCTGCCGGTTTTTTTATTTCAAGAGAAAGCTTTGCGGTTTATTGTTGGGGAGAAAGCGGAGGCCTCTACTGATTTTTTGTAAAGCGCCGGGGAGACAGTTATTTTGCTGCCGTCTGAGCATATTCCGTATTTACCAGGTCGGTATAGGGAACCCTCTGGGAAAGCTCGCCGGATTCCTCCAGGATATTCTGCAGCAGGGTGAAGGCGTCCTCATCAAAAACCAGATTGTCCTTCCAGGTATCCTGATCATAATATCTGGTGACGATGGTGGTGATGGTTTCCTTGTCGGTTTCTTCAAACTGCGGCTGGATGGCTGCTGCAATTTCTTCAGGAGTGTGGCTCTTTACATAATCCATACCCTTCTGGAGGGCGTTGGTGAAGGACTGGATTACGTCGGGATGCGCCTCAATATAGCCCTTTTTCGCGGAAAAAGCGGTGTAAGGGACATATCCGGAATCCTCGCCCAGAGATGCTACCACGTAACCGTCGCCTTTGGCTTCCAGGGCGGTGGCATGTGGTTCAAATTCTACGGTAAAATCACCCTGCCCGCCGGAAAATGCGGCTGCGGTGGAACCGAAATCAATGCTCTGGTCAATTGTCAGGTCTGCCTGCGGATCGATGCCGTTCTTTTTCAGGATGTATTCGAAGACCATTTCCGGCATTCCTCCGGCCCTGCCGCCGAGAATGGTGGTGTTTTTCACCATATCCCAGGAGAAGTTGTCAATCGGCTCCCTGGCTACCAGGAAGTTGCCCGCGCGCTGGGTCAGCTGTGCGAAGTTTACCACATAGTCCTCCGTGCCGCCCAGATAAGTATAAATGGAGGCTTCAGAGCCCATAAAGCCGATGTCGGCTTCGTCTGTAAGTACGGCGGTCATGGTTTTATCGGCTCCAAAGCCGGTAACCAGCGTGAGGTCGATGCCCTCCTGGGCAAAATAGCCTTCTTCGATGGCCACGTACATCGGCGCATAAAAAATGGAATGGGCTACCTCATTCAGCGTAACCTCCGTCATTGCTTTATCCGGCGTATCCTTGGCGGTTTCCTGCTTCTTACCACAGCCTGCAAAGGTAAAGACAGCCATGGCAAGAACCAAAGTAAATGCGAGAATTCTTTTTTTCATAAATTCCTCCATAGGTTTGATGGTATATTGTATGAAAAAAAGCGCGGAAGGTGCTTCTTTTTTGGCTGGTATGGCTGTACAGCCGCTTTTTTGGAGGAAAGCGCCGGCTTGACAGCTAAGGAGGGATTGGGGATAATGATAGAAAAGAGCGGAAAAAAGTCACTTGTGGATTGGGGCAAAAAGCTGCGGGAGGACTGGGCGGTTACGGAAAAAGGAAGCTGGGCGGGAAAATGGCAGGATTTGCAGATTGGCGGAAAAAAGCGGGCGGGATGTGTGAAAAAGCCATGCAGGCCGTCGCAACAGTGTATCTTCTGGTTGCGGCCTGTATGGTGCCGCTGTATATGCATGACGGATATTATGGGCTTGGGACGGCAAAATTCCAGCTTTACCGGAATGTGGGCTTCATGGCGCTGCCCTTGATGGTGATTTTTGCTGCAGCAAAAGCGGCGGGCGGCTGTAAAGGGGGACGCCGGAGGCTCTGGGGCAGGGAAAAAGGCGGGAATGGGACGCTGCCGGGCATTTGGATTAAGGAGAAGGCCGGAACCTGGCTGCCAGAGCTTTTTCTTCTGGCTTATGGCGCTGCGGTGATACTTTCTTTTTGTCTTTCTTCCTATAAAAAAGAGGGATTGTTTGGGGCGGAGGGCTGGTATATGGGGCTTTTTTCCCAGATGAGCTTTCTGGCGCTTTATTTTTATTATGCGTATGTCTGGAAGGCGGAAAAAGAAGCGGTTGGGGTGATTCTGGGAGTTTCCGGCGGGATTTGCCTGTTGGCGGTGCTGAACCGGTTCGGCTTTTGGCCGGTGGATTTCCGGGGAAGGTCGGATACGACGCTTTCCACTATTGGGAATGTGAACTGGCTGTGCGGGTATCTGTCGGTGTTGCTGCCTGTGGGGACCGCGGTGTTCTGGGGAAGCCGCAGGGAAACGCAGAACGGCGGGAAATGCAGGGAAGGGCGGAAAGGCAGAAAATGGCTGCAGGCGGGAGCGGGTGTTTTTACGGCGGCGGCTTTTCTGTGTACGGCTGTGCAGGGGAGTGACAGCGGTTTTCTGATCATAGGGACGGCGCTGTGGGTGCTGTTCCTGATTTCCTGCAGGGACGGAGCGGAAATGTCCGCATTCCAGGATGTGTTTCTGACAGCTTCGGGCGCTGTTTTCGTGGGGCTGCTGGGACTGCGGGTGTTTCGGGGAACTGTGGAAGCGGGCAGCTGGATAACGGGGATCGTTTTGTATGGCGCGGGGGCGGTTACGGCGGCTGCGTTTGCGGGGCGGCTCTGGTGGAAGAAATGCGGCGGGACGGAGCGCGCTGGGGAGTGCTCTGGAATGAAAAAAGGCGGGACGGAACGCATCGGAGCAAAAAAAGACAGGAAAGGGAACGACAAGTCTGCAGATGCCGTACAGCAGGGGAGGCGGCTTTCCCTTATGCGGAAAATGGGCGTGCTGCTGCCGGCGGCAGCAGCGGTGATCTGTGCGGGACTTCTGGCGGCCGGTACGCTGGGAGGGGAAGGAATGAAGGAAAGCCTGCCGTCCATTTTTATTTTCAATGAGGAATGGGGGAACGGACGGGGCGGTATCTGGAAGGAGTGCCTGGAAATATGGCGGGAACAGGACATTGCCAGGAAGATGTTCGGCGTGGGGCCGGACTGCCTGAAGGCCTTCCTTTATGCGGAGCAGGGGGGCAGGCCGCTTCTGACGCAGATTTATGCGGATGCGGTCCTGACCAACTGCCATAACGAGTGGATGACCTTGCTGATGGACACCGGGCTGCTGGGACTCATTGCCTATGCGGGCTTCCTGGTCAGCGCTGCGGTGCGTTTCCTGCGTAAGGGCGGAACTGCAGGGGCGGCGGGAGCGTTGGCAATCATTACCTACACGGTTCATAATATGGTTAGTTTTCAGCAGATTACGAGCACACCCCTCCTTTTTCTTGCGATAGGACTGGCATGGAACAGTGGTTGTATAAAGCGTGAGAATAGGGTAAAATGAGGATAAAGGGTAAAAGGCCTTCAATAGTGAGGATGGTGAACAGCTACAAAGATTTATGGAAAAAGGGGAGCGTCCGGCCGGTTGGCCCGGAGGCGTGCAACGGGAAAGGGTAAGGTGTTGCTATGAAAAAAGGAAAGAAATGGCTGATGTATTTTGCGGCAGCGGTGCTGCTCACAGTGGTGATTCCCATTACGGCCGGAGCCTCAGGCTCGGCCAGCGGCAATTCGGCCAGCGGGAATGCGCCGGCGCCCACAAAGCCCAATGTGGTGCAGATGAGTACCGGAATTAAGCTGAATTCCACGGTGCCTACCTATTTTTATGCGGACACGGTAAAAGGGGTCATCATCCTTTCGCCGGACGGTATGGTGAAAACGGCTGCCGGGCTGACGGATGCCCAGATAAAGAACGGTGCGGGCCTCTATTTTTCCGTAACGGAAGGAAAGACAGGGCCGCAGGCCAGGCAGGCGGTGTTCCTCACTGCAGCCATGAACGGAAGAAACGTGATATCCATGCTGGATGTGCAGCTGACGAGCAATGCCGGCGGGAAAACTAACATCATAAGCCGGACGCTCGCTCCTGTGGTGCTGACCATCGGCGTGCCGGATCAGTTCCAGGCCTGGAATAATTTTCAGGTAATCAGTATTGCAAACGGCTCCATTGAGGTGCTGCCGGATCTGGATGTGGATCCGAGGACGGTGACGGTGGCCACAAGCAATTTTGGCGTGCTGGCGCTGGTTTATTAAGTACAGTTGGACGCCGTATATAGAGCGGTGCGCGGCGGGCAGGCTGCCGGGAGGTGATTCCCGGCAGCTTTTTCCGGCTTTCCCAACCGGCTTGGCAGACTGGTTTTTTATAAAAAATTCCCCTTTTTTCTATCGACATCGAATGCATGTTCCGATATAATAGAGAGCATGGATTTACGGAAGAGGCGAGAATGGAGAAATAATATGAGCATTTATGATACTTTGAATGAAAGGCAGCAGGAGGCGGTCTACCACACGGACGGCCCGGTGCTGATACTTGCCGGTGCGGGAAGCGGGAAGACCCGCGTGCTGACCCACCGCATTGCTTATCTGATAGAACAAAAGAGGGTGAACCCCTGGAATATCCTGGCCATTACCTTTACCAATAAGGCGGCGGGGGAAATGCGCGACAGAGTGGACGATATCGTGGGCTTTGGCTCGGAGAGCATCTGGGTATCCACCTTCCATTCCACCTGTGTCCGTATTCTGCGCAGATACATAGAACGGCTGGGCTACGGGAATAATTTCACCATCTATGATACGGACGATACGAAAAATATTATGAAGGATATCTGCAAACGTCTGCAGATAGATACCAAGACGCTGAAGGAGCGGACGCTGTTATCCGTCATTTCATCGGCAAAGGACAGCCTGATCTCCCCGGTGGAATATGAGCTGAAGGCCATGGGGGATTACACGAAGCAGAGGGCGGCGCAGGTTTATAAGGAATATCAGGAGGTTCTGCATAAGAATAATGCGCTGGATTTTGACGATTTAATCGTAAAGACAGTGGAGCTGTTTAAGACCTGCCCGGATGTGCTGGATTATTATCAGGAGCGTTTCCGTTATATCATGGTGGATGAGTACCAGGATACGAATACGGCCCAGTTTGAGCTGATACACCTGCTGGCGGGCAAGTACCGGAACCTGTGCGTGGTGGGCGATGATGATCAGTCCATCTACAAGTTCCGCGGGGCCAATATCAGCAATATCCTGGATTTTGAAAAGGTGTTTCCTGAGGCGGAGGTTATCAAGCTGGAGCAGAATTACCGTTCCACGCAGACCATCCTGGATGCGGCCAATGCGGTGATCCGTAATAACGTGGAGCGTAAGGAGAAGGCGCTGTGGACGGAAAAGGGAGAGGGCGACCAGATTCATTTCCGCCAGTTTGACACCGCCTATGAGGAAGCCGAATTCATTGCAGGTGAAATCGGAAAGAAGAAAAAATACGGGAAAGCGGAATTCAGGGACTGCGCGGTTCTTTACCGCACCAACGCACAATCCCGTATTCTGGAAGAACGTTTTATTATGGAAGGCATTCCCTACGATGTGGTGGGCGGGGTTAATTTCTACTCGCGCCGGGAAATCAAGGACATGCTGGCATATCTTAAGACCATTGACAACGGGCGGGACGATCTGGCGGTAAAGCGCATCATCAATGTTCCCAGGCGGGGAATCGGCGCAACCACCATCCTGCGTGTGCAGGAATATGCGGACGCCAGGGGACTCAGCTTCTATGATGCGCTCCGGGAAGCCGATCAGATTCTGAGCATCGGAAAAAGCGCGGCAAAGCTGAAGCCCTTTGTAATGATGATCCAGTCCTTCCGCAGCAAGCTGGAATATTACAGCCTGCAAGAGCTGATGAACGATATTATCGAAACCACGGGCTATGTGAAGGAGCTTCAGGAATCGGACGAGGAGGATGCGGAGGATCGTATCCAGAATATCGACGAGCTGGTAAGCAAGGTGGTGGCTTATGAGGACAGCCATGACGACCCCTCCCTGAGCGAGTTTTTGGAAGAGGTGGCGCTGGTGGCCGATATTGACGGCGTGGATGCGGAGGATAACCGGGTGCTTCTCATGACCCTGCATTCCGCGAAGGGACTGGAGTTCCCCCATGTATACCTGGCCGGACTGGAGGACGGCGTGTTCCCCAGCTACATGACAATCACCTCCGACGACCCTTCGGCAGTGGAAGAGGAACGTCGCCTGGCCTATGTGGGAATCACCAGGGCCAAGGAGGATCTGACGATCACCTGTGCCAAACAGCGCATGCTGCGCGGCGAGACGCAGTACAACCCGGTCAGTCGGTTTGTCCGGGAGGTCCCCGGGGAATTGCTGGATAACAAGCCTCAGATATTCAAGAAAAAAACGGATTTTGAGGAATACAGGGAGACGCCGGAAAGCCGCGCCAGGTTCCAGACGGCCCCTTACGGCGGCAATTATGCGGGCGCGCCCTCCCAGGCGGCGGACTGGCGGCCGAAAGCTGTGGTAAAGCCCAAACGGACCGATCCGGAAAACAAGCCCTTTATTGCCCAGGGCATCGGCAGCCTGGCCGGAGTAGCAGGACTGAGCAAGGGGGCAGGAACCAAACAGGCCAGTTTGGAATACGGTATTGGTGACAGGGTGCGCCATATTAAATATGGAGAAGGAACCGTGCTCAACATTGTGGACGGACCGAGGGACTATCAGGTCACCGTTCTTTTTGATAAAGCGGGCCAGAAGATCATGTATGCCGCTTTTGCAAAGCTGAAGAAGATATAAGGGGAAGCCGCTTTTGGAGAACCGGTTTGTTGTGCCCTGACGGCCGGATTATATTTTTTCCCGGGCATCGTAACGTATCGGTTCAGTAAACTGAACTGATATATGGATACGACAAGTTCATATTTATTTCATGAAAAATTTATAGTAAAGCAATGTAAAAAGTGGTATGATAAGAACAGTATTTAAGCATACTAGTAGCAGGGAAGAAAGGATGGTTTGCATGGGAAAGCTGGATGAGGTATTAGAAATGATGAAAGTAAACGAACTCCTTGGCAAAAAAGAAGAAAAGAAAGACAATGGGAATACAGTTCTCTGGATTCTTGCAATTATCGGAGCCATTGCGGCGGTAGCAGGAATTGCATATGCGGTGTACCGTTATCTTACTCCTGATTATCTGGAAGATTTCGACGACGATTTTGATGATGATTTCGACGACGAATTTTTTGAAGATGAGGATGAAGAAGGCACCGATACAACAGAAGATACTGCCAAGGCAGATGATGCCGGGAATGATGAAGAAACAAGTGAAGAATAAGTAAAGTATCGACAGGAGACGGGATGCTGAGGCATCCCGTTTTTTAGGCGTTTTATTAATGTTTATGTAATTGTGATGTAATGGGACAGTTATGAAGTTTATTATACAGAATGGAAGAAGTGAGAGGGCGATATGAAAAAAGGTCAGGTCAGAGAAGGAATCGTACGGGACGTGAAGTTCCCCAATAAAGGAAATGTGGAATTGCTGCCTTTAAAAGACAGGGAGGAAGGAACGGCTCCGGGAATGTCCGCGGCAGAAACCTTTGCGGCGGAAGCGTCTGCAATGGGAACTTCCACAACAAAAATGGCTTCTGCGGCTGAGTACTGCACGGTAAAAAATGTGCTTCCCGGACAAAAGCTTTCCGTGATGATAACAAAGGTACGCAAAGGAAAAGGAGAGGGACGTGTGCTGGAGGTGCTGGAGCAGGCGCCCGATGAGGTGGAAGCGCCCTGCCCCCATTTCGGAAGCTGCGGCGGCTGTACATATCTGGCGCTTCCTTATGAAAAGCAGCTGGCGCTGAAGGAAAAGCAGGTAAAGGAGCTTTTGGACAGCGTGCTTTGCAGGCAGGAGGAGCCATGGGTTTGGGAACCGATAAAAGCAAGCCCGAGGCAACTGGGCTACAGGAACAAGATGGAATTTTCCTTCGGGGACGAGGTAAAGGACGGCCCCCTGGCATTGGGAATGCATAAGAGGGGGAGTTTTTATGATATTGTATCTGTGAGGGACTGCAGGATTGTGGATGAGGACTACCGGAGGATTCTTAAGGGGACGCTGGACTATTTTACCGCGGAGAAGGCGGCCTTCTTCCACAGGCTGACGCATCAGGGGTATCTGAGGCATTTGCTGGTGAGAAAGGCTTCCCATACCGGGGAGATATTGATTGCACTGGTTACTACAACGCAGGAAAACAGGGATCTGGCTGCATTCCGGGACATGCTTCTGGGACTGCCGCTGGAGGGAAAAATTGCGGGAATTCTTCATATTGAAAACGATTCCGTGGCCGATGTGGTGCAAAGCGACCGGACGGAAGTGCTTTATGGGCAGGATTATTTTTATGAGGAGCTGCTGGGGCTGAGGTTTAAGGTATCGGTATTCTCCTTTTTCCAGACAAACAGCTATGGCGCGGAGGTGCTGTACCGCACGGCCCGGGAGTACATCGGAGAACTGAAAAAGGAAGGCTGTGTGGTGTATGATCTTTACAGCGGTACCGGAACCATTGCGCAGCTGATGGCGCCGGTGGCGGAAAAGGTGATTGGCGTGGAAATCGTGGAGGAGGCTGTGGAGGCTGCGAAAAAGAACGCACAGCTGAACGGGCTTAATAACTGTGAGTTCATCGCCGGTGATGTGCTGAAGGTGCTGGATGAGATTGAAGAAAAACCGGATTTTATTATCCTGGATCCGCCCAGGGACGGGATTCATCCCGGGGCGCTGCAGAAGATTATCAGATATGGGGTGGAGAGGCTGGTGTATATATCCTGCAAGCCTACCAGTCTGGTACGGGATCTTGAGGTGTTTCTTGGGAACGGATATGCGGTCAGGAGAGCGGTTGCTGTGGATCAGTTTCCGTGGACTTCCGGGATTGAGACAGTGGTAATGATGGAGCGTTGTGGTTTGTCTGGGAAAAATCAAAATAAACTACAGGATGTTACAGGTGAAAACTGAAAAAGACTTAAAATGAAGCTGAAAACAGGCAAAAAACGGTATTTATTTTCCCTGTTTTGATGATGGTTTGCTGCTTTAGGCTTTGTTTTTATAGAAAGACTAAAAAACAAGGAGAATATATAAAATCTATTTTATGGAAATTCGATAATCAGGAATTGCGTTGTAAGGGGAAAAAGCAGCCATGTATAATTAAATATATGGCTGCTTTTTGGGGATGAATTATGACTAAGCCGTTAATGCTGGCTGCAGGTAATAATGGCTCTAATTAATTTTGGAAAGGATTTATATTTAACGGTGTAGTGTGTTTCTCAAGAGCTAAGATAGTTTTAAAACAGTATAGAAAATTTGTAAGACAAAAATGAGATATATAAGATTAAGATAAGAGGCGGCTAAGTGAAATATTTCACATGGCCGTTTTCTTTAGTTAGTGTATAAATGGGAACCAGGAAAGGAGGTGATGTCACTCAGCCTATGTAGAGCAGCATAAGACAAATTCAGAGAAAGGAAAATTCTTATGTATGAAGTATGCATTTATACAAAAGACATTACCTATAACCCGAACTACGATGGCTATGCCATCAGTCTGCCAGCCTCAAAAGCAGAAATCGAAGATGCCTTACAACGGGCCCGGGTGTGGGGAAAAAATAACTATGTCCTGGAGTTCTTTTCTGGCCGGAGTTTCTTATCCCTTTCTTAGAAAATTGTGAACCTACGATAAAAGAAGTTGGTGCCCTGGCAACAGGTATTTTTACTTTTGATGAATCTAATATATATAAGTACGAAGCGGTGATCCGCTTCCTGCCGGAACTGACTATGAGAAGTCTTATTAATGCCGCATTTAGTTTGGAGCGTTTCGAATTTTATGCAGGAATACATTCAGAAGAAGAACTGGGAGCGTTTGCTATTGAAATGGATGTTCTTCCTATTCTTGAAAGTCTTTGAGAAGAAATTTACGACTTGCTAAGTGAGAAAAAAGTAGGAACATATATGGTTGAACAGGAAAACGGGGTTTTTACAGAGGAAGGGTATTGTTTTCGGTTTGAAGAGGGATGGAATGATGTTTATGATGAAAAGATGCAGAACTTTAAAGAAGAATCCAACTGTCCCATTTTGATATGTTTGGAAGTCGGAGAAAAAGGCGGGTATCGGGAAGCTTGGATTGGCCTGCCATGCAGAGAAGAATCAATTAGAGAGAGCAGGGAATATCTGTCAGCTGAAATTGGTGGGGAATGCAGATTTGAAAAAATCCAAAGTGTTATTCCACAATTAGAAAAGATGAGATTTGGTTTTCAGGATATAGAAAAGCTGAATCTGCTGGCACAGTCTCTTTTGGAGGAAGAGGGAAAAAACATATGGAAATACAAAGCATTACTGGAAACAAAGTCACCTGCCAGCGTTGAAGAACTCATAGAACTGAAGGTATCCTTCAAGTCATACGTGACTTCTGGGATGCCTTCTTTTTTTGATATTCGTTGGCCAAGGTTGATAAATATAGGGGGATGTTAAATAATGAAATATTTATGGATTATATTATTTCTTATTTTAATCGGTGCGAATGGTATAACTACTGAAGCGGTAGAAGAAGTGGGAGTGATTAATCAGGGCACAAAAGGCCAGTTATAAGTACGAATGCGATACTGATTACAGAGGGTAATATATATGACAAATCTGTTGATAATTTGATGAATGCATACTTGAAGGTACCGGAAAAGATTAGAAAGGTCTATGAGGGTGAAGGATTTAAGATAAAGATGTCAGAAGAATATATTTTAATGAAAGAAACAAGATAAGCTTTTATGCAGAAGAAAATGATAGGGAGTTTTTTGCTGAATCTTTTAGATTATATATAAAATCTCCTCAATTGCTTCAATTAATATCAATTAATAGTTACACAATGATTTTGGAAGCAATTAATAGTTTTAATTTTGTTGCATAACAAAAAGATTATGGTTATATAAAAAGAATAACTACTATAATGACACACTGATATTTATATTTACTATCGCCTCTGAATAGATGGGGAGGAATTCTGTATTTAGCATCATGCTCATGTGCGGTAAAATGACACAATAATATAAAATACAGTCCTCCTCTGTTGTGTAATTTAAAATGAATTTTATGGAAGTTCATCAATGTGTTCAAAAAGAAAATCAATGAAATATTTACTTGCTATCGGCAAGGAATTTTTATCTTTCATAATTATTCCGATTTTCCGAGTGAGTGCAGGTTTGATTTGGAGAATAGCGACCCTATAATTCGTTTTTCTCAAAACCAACTCCGGTAAAATACTAACACCTAATTCCGACTCAATCATAGATAAAATAGAGTAATCATCATGAACGCATAGCCGGATAACGGGTTCCAGGCCAGCCTGCTTAAAGGCTTCCATCGGTTCGCTAAGCGCCCCTTCCTCTAACAACAAAAAAGGTTCTTTGGCTAGATTTTCCAATGTAATATATGATTTCTGTGCCAAAGGATGGGTTACGGGTAAAACCGCCCGAAGCTCACCGCTCTTAATAAATTTTGTTTTAACGCCGGGAATAGCGTCGGGATTTACAAAGCCAAAATCTGCTTCTCCGGTCCGCACCCATTCGGGAATAGACGTATAATCTCCTTGGTGAAGTATAAATTGCACATTAGGATAAATTTCTTGAAATTGTTTGATTAAACCGGGAAGCCAGTGACAAGAAATGCTTGATATGGTTCCTATACGGATAATTCCACTATCTAATCCCTTAATTTCTTTTGCAATTTCCAGCATGGACTGATACCCGGCAACTGTTTTCTGAATGGAGGGAAAAAGTCGTTCCCCCTCCAAAGTCAGGTGAATTCCATATCTGGAACGATAGAGCAATTTAATAGACAGTTCTCTTTCCAGTGAAGAAATCATTTGGCTCATGGCAGGTTGCGTATAGCCTAATACATCGGCGGCTTTTGTAAAACTGCCGAGTTCAACTATTTTTTGGAGTGCAATATATCTGTTCATTTTTAAAATTACCTTTTTGCATGTTAATATAATAAACATTAATTTTACTTATTTTTAAGCATAGTATATACTGGCAGAAAGAAAAACTCAAGGAGGTAAAAATGTGTCTTTTGAAAATGTGAAACAATACTTTGAAAATATTGGCTTGGGTCAACGAGTAATTGCACTTGCAAATTCGAGTGCAACAGTTGAAGAAGCTGCAGAAGCAGTTGGCTGTCAGCCTATGCAAATTGCTAAGACCTTAGTGAAGTACTCTGCTTTTTCCGGGTGGATAGATGTTTGCAAAGATTGGTTTATAAATAATTAGCAGGAGGGAATGTTAAATGGAAATAAAGCAGTATGTTGTTGATGCATTTACAGATAAGGTTTTCAAAGGAAATCCCGCTGCTGTCTGCATTCTGCCGGAGTGGATTCCCGATATGTTAATGCAGAATATAGCGCAAGAAAATAATCTTTCTGAAACTGCATTTACCGTAAAAAGGGAGAACATATATGAACTGCGCTGGTTTACACCAGGCGGTGAAATTGACTTATGCGGTCATGCCACTTTGGGTACGGCATATGTATTATTTCGTTTTATTGAAAAAGACAGTGGTAGCATTTCTTTTCAAACAAAAAGCGGTCAGCTCATTGTAAAAAAGGTAAATGATTTATATGAAATGGATATGCCGGCTTATCCGCTTACAGAAGTTCCAGTCACAGATGAAATGGAATTGGCAATCGGTTTTCGCCCGTCAGAAGCGTGGTTAGGGCGGGACTTAGTGTGTGTAATGGCGGATGAACAGCAGGTTTTACAGGCTATACCAAATGAAGAAAGACTGAAAGAATTGGACGGTCTTTTACTCCAACTTACGGCAAAAGGCACAACTTATGATTGTGTTACCCGAAGTTTTGCACCTAAGCTGAATGTATTAGAAGATCCCGTGTGTGGTTCCGGTCATTGTCATGTTATACCTTTGTGGGCTAATAAGATTAAAAAAAGGGAATTGATCGCATTTCAGGCATCTAAAAGAAGCGGAGTTCTTTATTGTCGCATTGAAAACGATAGAGTAATATTAGCTGGTAAAGCTATCCTTTATTCTAAAGCAGAAATTTATGTACCGTAGACTTGAATAAATATGGCAGTAATAATTTTTATAATAAAATGCCCGGAGAAGAAACCACCATCCTCTTTCTTCTCTGGGTATTTATAATTGACACTTTATATAAATGATATGGGCTAAATATTGCACATATCATATTTAAGTAAATAATTGCTGGAATTTGTTAGTAAAAGTGTAAAAAGTATTAATAAACATGGACAATGTTCTTCTACGGCAAGCTATATTTTTCAGGCTATCAAAAATTTCTATATTATATTATCTACAATGAGCTTTCCATGATCGTAATAAATATCATCATCTGCAGTTATTTCCCTTATAACTTTTGCAGGACTGCCTACGGCGACTACATTGGCGGGAATATCTTTGGTTACAACAGAAGCAGCACCAATCACAGAATTATCTCCAATATGTACTCCAGGCAGAATTGTAACATTAGAAGCAATCCAAACATTTTTTCCAATATAGACAGGTTTGTTATAACCGTAACCCTCAGTACGAAGTTTAAGGGAAATTGGATGCATTGCAGTAATAATGGTCACATTAGGTGCAAGTAGTGTTCCGTCACCAATATAGATATTTGCATCATCTACAAAGGTAGCATTAAAATTCACATATACATTTTTCCCAAGATGTACATTATGCCCACCCAGCATCGCATGGTAGGGAGCCTGAATATAAGTACCCTCTCCAACCTCTGCAAATAATTCTCTTAAAATATGTTGTTTTTCCTTTTCGGCATCTTCTGTGTAACCCAATGTATTAAATCTTTCCATTTGTCGCAGTGCCTCATTAAAATGGAATCCTTCATCGGATAATTCCATCACTTTGTACATCTTACCGGAATTTACGATTCCTTCATAATCGGTCATTTTATAACCTCCTCTAAAACCATATTTTTATTGTGTTCATTATACATTGTGTTGTCATTTTTGGAAATACATTTTTTATTTTGTAACGTAATAGCTGACTTGGTGATGAAATTGGGATTGAAATGATAGTAGAGACCAGAAATGGAGAACAGAAACTGGGGAATCTGTTCCACTGTATTTGATGGTGCAAAAGCTCTATTATTTATATGTGTATGAACCTGGCGCTTGGTGTGCAATTGACGGAGCACAGATATAAAATTATTGACTAATGGATAAAAAACAACAGGTTATGAAGAGAGTTTATGTAGTCGGAGTTGATAATAATAGTTGCTACTTAGCCCCTTATTATGACAACAAAGGTACAATTCTGGACTAACATTTATCACAGGGACGATGCCGGGTGAACGAGTCACCGTTTATTTTTATTATCTGTAGGGTAGTACGAATTGGGCATGTATTGCAGCATTTAGAAAACAAGAATTCTGGTAGCTCACACTGTTAAATACAGGAACAAGTAATTAGGATGCCTTATAATACCCCCAAAAAAAGCTAATATCTATGACAGTTACTGAACATAAGCCTATGTTTTTATGATTTATATCAGTGCATCTTTTTTTGTAGGCAGTAGGAGATACACCAACGCTTTTTTTAGCAGCACAAAAAATACTGGCAGATGAAAAACCAGATTCGTAATATATATCATTCACTGACATATTGGTTTCTAGTAGTTTCCCTTTTCTCAAATCTGGTCCTCTCAAATATGTTTCCCAATATCTGGCTCACCTGCATATTGATATAGTCTCACTGCCGAACGCCTACCACCAGGTCCTGACATTTTCATCTATTGCATTCTCCGATTCATGTTCTTTGGTAAACGATGAAGCAAACATTGCCTTTTTATAATTCAGCAAATACCATTCTGGCTCTGCCCAGGGATCCATTTTTTTCTGTTCTATCTTTATTGGCCAGTCCTCATAACGTTGGTTGCAGAATAATTCCCCATCGCAATCGATTCCGGCAGGCCAGATGCCTAGACGACGTTCAAACTGGTGATTGACACTAATTCGCAGAGTAGACGCGTGCCAGAGGTTACCATATTGGTCCTTCATGGTGGAACAATGCCCTGCCCCCGGGAAAAAAACGCCTGGTTTAAAGCTATAGGGATTGTTTTCGGCCAGAACAAAGGGTCCCAGTGGATTATCCGAAATATAGACACCATCACAGTAAACATTGAATTGTGTTTCTGGTGAAGCATATTGCAGATAATTTTTTCCCTGGAATTTATTCATCCATGCCCCTTTAATATAAGGAGCATCACGGAGCATATCTTTCATCAGTTCTGCTATTTCCTGTGGTACGGTCTTTTCGTCCGCAATACCTGCAGCTTTCAGAGTTCCCTGATAGCATTCTATAAGTTCATCGTTATTGCAAGGCAGTGTAGTATTATCCTCGCCAATCCGCTCAAAGCCCTTTTCTGACGGGTTTCCCCAAATCACCCCTGTTTTCATACTCATGGACCGCATAAGTACCGGATCCAATGCCATTCCATAGATTGGATCCTTACAGGAAAGTCCCCAGTATAAAAAAAATTTCCATCACCATCTCTAAAAAAGACTGGGATCAGAAAAAGCAAAGCTTCCCGGAATCATTTCATAAGGATCATTCAGAATATCTTTTGTCCGATAGAGAAGGGATACATGATACCCGTTGGATATTAAAAGGGGCAACAGATCGGGGCAATTGGTTTCTGCTACAGGATAAATCAAAGGTGAAATCTGACTTCCCTAAATTTTGAAATCTGGAAGGATAGCAGACAAAATTTTTACTTTTTTACAGAAACTGTTTCACGGTATTCTCTTGGAGTCATTCCACCATGCAACTTGAATAAGCGAATAAAATTAGCCTCATTAGGAATGCCAACAAGCATTCCTATTTTATATGCGGGAATAGATGATGTGGCGAGCAGTAATTTTGCCTGTGAAATTCGTAGGTATATTAAATATTCTTTTGGGGAAAACGAAGTATAACTTTTAAATTCACGGCATAGATGATACTTACTCATACCAGAAAAAGAAGCCAATTCATCCAAAGTCAAGGGCTTTGCAAAATTGCTTTCCATATATTTTTGCAGATATCTGATATATTCAGCTTTTTTTTCAGAAGTATTGGAGTGGTTCTGTTGTTTAGTGATATGAAGCAGTAAATTTTCGATTCCATTGGATACCAGCCATTCCCGATTTGAAAGTGCATTGGTATGGTTGTATAGTATCTGTTCCAGCAGAGACTGGAATTCATTTTTCCCTAGAAGATGATAGACAGGACATCTGTCTTTGAAATATTCATTATACAAAAAATTGGAACTACCACCTGTAAAATGTAGATCGGAATGCTGCCAGTTATCACAAGTACTGTGATAATAGTGAGCCTTTTTGCAATCTATGAGAAATGCATCGTTTTTACCAAGAGAATATTTCTCCCCTTCATATTCAAGTTCCCCGCTTCCTTCGTAGGTGAACAACAAAAGGTAAGAATCATAATTCTTTCTTCTTGTAAAATAAGAGGCATCCACAGACAAATAAGTAAAAATTTGGATATATATAAAATGCTCTTTGTTATTGTCTGAAATCGGAAAATCAGACAGGCCCTGACAGATACCGTGAATCATATAATCCACATCGTTGGTCTGGTAGGGAAAATTAAAATTCTCAGTTTGGATGGATGGAGTGTTGTTTTTATCTGAATATGATTGGATTTTCCGAAAGTGCTTAGGCGATTTAAGCCGGCTGTCTATTTCCAGTTCAAAGGAAGGGAATTGTATTTTATCAAACATAATGTAATGTTCTCCATTTTTATAGAATGAATAAGCAAGTTTCAATAGTATCTTAGCAACAATGAGGATTGTTGTCAATTATATGCCAAGTTATAATGCAAATAAGCAATAGGATTTTAATTGGAATACTAGGATAAAGGAGAGCAGGAAATGAAAAGACTGGGAGTAACAAGCTTAAAAACCCTTCATATGTCGGAACCGTTAGGAATTGATGTAAAACCATATTTTTCATGGGTAGTTAAAAGTGAGGAACGGAATACTGTGCAGGAAGCTTATCAGATTGTTGTTGTTGACGAGGAAAAAAAGCAAGTTTGGGACAGTGGGAAAGTTAAGTCAGATCAGGAATCATTCATTACATATTGTGGAAAATCTCTTAAAAGCTGCATGAAGTACATCTGGAATGTGGAAATCTGGGATAATCATGGAAATAAAGCAAGCGCGGAGAGCTTTTTTGAAACAGCGTTATTATCCAAAAACGAATGGAAAGCACAGTGGGCAGAGTCTCCGTTCAAACGCAACAAGGCAAAAAAAGGGTTTGGAAACCAGGAACCGGCGACACATTTCCGGAGGAAGTTTGCATTAAGGAGTAAGCCGGTTAAGGCACGCGCCTATGTGACTGCTCATGGAATTTATCAACTTTCTGTGAACGGTACCAGATGTGACGGACGAGAATTGGCTCCAGAGCATACTGTATACGAAAAATATTTATGTTATCAGACCTATGATATTACAGAATATCTTACTCCCGGCAGTAACACGCTTGGAATGTATGTAGGGGATGGATGGTATTTAGGGGCGCAGTCACTACCGGATATAAAGAATATGAAACATGCTCATGCTGTATTATTCCAGGTACATGTTACATATGAGGATGGAAGCTGCGAAGTTATATGTTCCGATAATAAGGTAAAAGCTGCTTATGGTGCAGTGCAATGTTCTGATTTATATGCAGGAGAAAAATATGATGCTAATCAGAAAAAGAGTGGATGGGATACACCGGCTTATAATGACGCGGAATGGTCTGTATGCAGGATTGGTGAGTATGGTTATGCTAATCTCATAGCACAGTTGGGAAATCCAGTCAGGCATATTATGGAACTTCCGGCAGTTAATGTTAGGAAAAGTCCGGCTGGAGAATGGATTATTGATTTTGGCCAGGTTCTTGCCGGAAAAGTTAGAATGAAGATTAATGTAAAAGCGGGAACCCAAATTGTATTGGATCACTGTGAAGTGTTGGATTCCAAAGGGAATTTTTTTAATAATATTATAGGTCTCGGCGGTGTTGGAATGGGGGTTGATCAGAAAGATGAGTATATATCTGATGGAGAAGAAACAGTGTATGAACCTTTGTTCACTTTTCATGGATTTCGCTATGTCAGAGTAACAGGAGTCGGAGAAATTAAAAAAGAAAATTTTACAGCCATTGTTTTATCATCTGATGGGGAAAATGTGGGGGAATTTTACTGTTCAGATGGAAGGCTCAACCGATTATATGAAAATACCCGTTGGAGTCAGAGAGCAAATATGCTTTCTATTCCAACAGATTGCCCTCAGCGTGAGAAAGCAGGCTGGACAGGGGATATTATGATTTATGCGCGTACGGCTCTGCAGAATGCGGATAATACTTCATTTCTTGCCAGATGGCTTCAGAATGTTTCCTGTGATCAGGACGAGAGAGGCTCTGTTCCCATTGTAGTTCCTTGTGATGGCCCTTATCCAATGTATGCAAAATTCCTGAATAAGATGGATGGTATATTTGAAAAAGGAAAAGGTACCTCCTCCGGTTGGGGGGATGCCGCCATTATGGTTCCCTATCAGATGTACCAGATTACCGGCAACACCAGAGTTTTGGAAGACCAGTATGATTCCATGAAAAAATGGTGTGATTATATAATCACAAAGGCACGGACTAAAAGGAATAAGAAATTAAGGCTACCAAAAGAGATTGACCAGTATTTGTGGAACACAGGTTTCCATTTTGGTGAGTGGCTGATTCCCAGCTGTTCGAAAGAAGGCTATGGGGATAAAGAAGGAATGAAAAAGACAGTTATGGGGACATCGAAATATACAGCGCCTATCTTTGGCTGGAATTCTGTACATCAAATGTCAGAAGTGGCAGAACTTCTTGGTAGAAAAGAGGACGCCCGGCATTATGGTGAGATTGCAGATAAAATGGCAGATGCATTTACAAGAGGTGTGATAGATGAAAATGGTGATATGCCAATAGATATGATGGGAGCTTATGCACTTCCAATTTATTTTGGACTGGTGCCGGAGCGTTTTCAGAAAAAATTTGCAGATAAACTGGTTAAATCGATTGTAAATAATAACATGTGTCTTGATACAGGGTTTTTAGGTACACCATTCTTGCTTGATGCTTTATGCAAAATTGGCCGAGTTGATATGGCATATAAGCTTTTATGGCAGCATAAATGTCCTTCTTGGCTATATGAGGTAGATAAAGGCGCAACTACTATATGGGAAAGTTGGTATGCCTACAAAGAAGACGGAGAGCCTATGGCTATGAGCCTTAACCATTATGCATTCGGGTGTATCGATGATTGGATGTATCGTTACATTGGTGGTATCCGGCCTGCTGAGCCGGGATATAAACATGTCAGGATTGAGCCACAGCCAGATGAAATAATCACATCTGCGAACAGGAGGTTCTTGAGTGAACACGGCTGGATTGGCTGTGAGTGGGCTATAGAAAAGGGAAAGTGGAATATGACAGTAGAAATCCCCTGCAATGTAACTGCAACAGTGGTTCTGCCGAGTGGAATTACGGAAGAAATTGGCAGTGGAATATACCAATATTCAAGTGATAAATAATGGGGGAGGTAAAAATGAGTAGTAATGAAAAGATAGGTCTAAAAGAAAAAATAAGTTTTGCTTTTGCTAATATGGGAAATATCCCGGTGACAGCTTTGGTAAATTCGTTTTTACTGATTTTCTATACAAATGTGGTCGGGCTGGATCCGGCCGCCTGCGCCACATTATTTCTGATTGCCCGTATTTTAGATGGGGTGAATGATCCCATTGTTGGGTATGTTGTGGATCACTTCCCAAATACCAAACATGGCCATTTTCGCGTGACGTTAATGATTGGAAGCTTTCTGTGTGCTTTGAACTATTTGCTTTTATGGTTTGGACCGATGATGGCAACCGGTTTTAAGCTAGGGATCGCTTATATCTCCTATCTCCTGCTGGGCATATTATTTCCTGTGATGGATATTTCATTAAATAGTTTACTCCCTGTGATGACTTCTGACGCAAGAGAGAGGGACAAACTCAGCGGGCTGAAAGGAACAATTTATCTGCTGGGTTCCCTTGCAGTTGGTGTAGTAGGACCTTTGGTTATTGGGGATACCTCAAAATCTGGCGGTTATATTGCATTGGTAGCCGGCGCGGCGGTAATAATTTTTCTTTTCTCCTTTATTGGAGCATGGGGGGTGAAGGAAAGAATAAAGGCAGCGCCTGGACAAAGTTATTCGATTAAGGATTTATACCGTATTATTACAAAAAAACCGGTTCTAGTAATTTTTTTAGCTTCTCTTTTGTATACAACAAGTTCATATGTAAGCAGTACAGTGTCTACATATAATTATATATACATTATTGGTGATTTTTCTATGATGAGTGCTATTTCAATGGTGACAGTCGTTGCTATGTTCCCGGGCATTATTTTATCTGGGATTCTTTCAACAAGAATCGGAAAAAAATACACATATGTGATTGGGTTACTGGCATGTTTGTGTTTTCCTATGTTGAGGCTCATTAATGTGGTAAGCATACCTGTTTTAATTATATCCAGTGCACTGGCTTCCTGTGGAGCAGGAATTATTGTTCCGCAGTTATACAGTATTCAGGCTGATAATACGGATTATGTGGAACTTGAAACCGGGAAGAGGGCTGAAGGTGCCATTGCTTCGCTATCAAGTTTTGTGACAAAGTGTGGAATGGGGCTGGGAGGTGCCCTTCCGGGGTATATTTTGGCAGCAGCCGGATTCCAAAAGGATGCAGCCGTTCAGACCGAAACAGTAAAATCCGCTATTATCTTGTGCTGTACATGGATTCCTTTTGTACTTGCTATTGTTGCTGCCGCATTGATAATAACCCTGTATCCTTTGACGAAAGAAAAACTGGAAGAGCAGAACAGAAAAATTACTGAAATCAGGGCAAGAACAGAAAAAACCTGAATCAAATATACAGCATAAATTGTATAACCCAGGCAGCCACTGAGCTGCCTGGGCTTTTATGTTTTTGTTCTGTATTCATTGGGCGTGCAGTCATAATATAGTCGGAATATGTGATAGAAGTGTGTAGGGTTTACGAATCCTATACGGTTTGCAATTTCAACCACACTTAAATCGGTATCCAACAGTAAACGAGATGCTTCTTTCATATATACCTGCTGGCAATAATCCTTCATAGAAAGGCCATACCATTTTTTAAATATACGATTCAGATAATCACCATTATAATTCATTCGATGTGATATTTCTTCAGAAGTGATACGGTGTTTGGCGGTATCCAGAAAGCGGCGGATGTCACCTGCGAGAATAGCTTCTTTTCCAGAACTTAAATCCACATAAACATGATTATAGTAATCTATATTCTCAAGTAGGGACAGAAGCCGTGTAGTCAGGCCGTGTACTATGGAAAGACAACCGGGATATCTGTTTTTCAGCTCTTCTATAATAGTAAGAATCAACTCAGAAACAGCAGATTGGCATTGGTCATCTTTATGAAAAAATGCCATGTAATCCTTTAAGTTCCTGCTGTTTTGGTCCAGGTTCCGCCTGAAGAAAGTATTAAAGTCCCCTTTTTTTCTGGAGAGAGGGGAATGGGGGAAATAAGTGTTATTTACAAAATCCCTGGACATACAAAAATATATGATCTCGGCTTGATTTATCAATTCAAAATGTCTTGTGTTCCTGTTCATGATACAGGCATCATAAGCAGAAAATACATTGTGTCCCCCTTCTATATATTCTTCCACTTCCCCGTTCATAACTAACATAAGTTCAAAAAAATCATGCTGATGGAACAGCAGTTCTTCCATATTGGAGGATGGGTTATCGACAGTGTAAGTATATTCGGAAGTGCTTTTTGAAGAATAGAATTGAACTTTCACTGTCTGGCTGTCAATTGGCAGGAGACGCATTACCTGAAAATCTGTTCCTGGCTCCAAAGTATGCAGAGGCTTTGGAAACGCACTGTTGTATTCTATCTTATCGTATAGTTTTATCGGATTATTTATTGCTCGGCTCATATATACTTCCTATTTTGGGTCGGAAAATGATAATCAAATGCAAATCATAACGTGTTTGGAGATTGTGTCAAAATGCTTAATTTCCTTATAATTATTTAAAAGAACATAAGTAAAATATAACATATAACAAATTATTGAGCAAGAAAGAAGGGGGAAAGAAGATGAAAAAAATATTAAAAAAATAATAATCAGCATTATTGTCTATAGTGAAAACGAAAAGTCTGGAGGCTACAATGAAAAAAATAAATTTTAACGCAGGGTGGATCGTTTATAAAAAGGGGGAAAAAGATAAAGCGCAGGAGGTGCACCTGCCCCATGATGCCATGAGGCAGCAACCGAGGATTAAGGGACTTAAAAACGGAAGTTATACAGGCTTTTTCCCAAGTGGGGATTACTGTTATGAAAAGAAATTTTATGGAATAGAGGACTATACGGCAAAGACTCTGATTCTGGAATTTGAGGGAGTCTATATGGACAGCAGTGTTTTTCTGAATGAGGAACATATTGGTGGAAGGGTGTATGGGTATAGTCATTTTTATGTTGATCTGACTGGAAAAGTAAAAATGGGACAGGAGAATACATTAAAAGTCTTCGTACACTGTAGCCAGGTGCCAAATGCAAGATGGTATCCGGGAAATGGTATATACAGGCCAGTGTCATTGTGGATGGGAAATGAGGAACATATTTCTCCGGAGTCAGTTGCAATCAGGACTCTTAGAGTCAGTCCGGCTGTTATTAGACTGGAGGTAGAAGCAAAAAAAGCGCCGGATACGGAAATTATATCTGATATTTTTTATAAGGGGGATAAAATTGCATCGGCAAAAGGCCCGTCCTGTGAAATAGAGATACCAGATGCCCATCTTTGGGATGTGACCCATCCGGAATTGTATGAGGCACATATATCCCTGAAATATAAAGAAACCGTGTTGGATACAGCGGTGGAGAGTTTTGGAATAAGGACAATCGATTGGAACGTAGAAAAAGGACTGCTTGTCAATGGCCATTCCGTCAAATTGAGAGGTGGATGTCTGCATCACGACAATGGTATTTTAGGAGCTTGTGAATTTGAAGCGGCAGCATATAGAAAAATACGGATTCTGAAAGAAGCAGGTTTCAATGCAATAAGAAGTTCCCATTATCCGTTGAGCAAATGCATGTTGAAAGCCTGTGATGAGCTTGGGATGTATGTAAAGGATGAGGCGTTTGATTCCTGGCTGGAAAGTCCGGGGCTCTATGGGTATGCTTTGGACTTTGCCAGAGAGTGGGAAAAAGATTTAAAAAGTATGATTATAAAGGATCGCAACCATCCCTGTGTCATCATGTATTCTATTGGTAATGAGATTTCAGATACTGCATCTGCGGCCGGTGTGGCTTTAACAGAAAAAATGACAGACTTTTGTCATAAACTGGACGCAACAAGGCCCGTTACGGTCTGCCCTAATATTATGATGAATATGCTCACGCAAAAAGGGGTTTCCATTTCAGTGAGCGGCAGCAAAGTTCCAAAAAAAGAAGATATTACAGATCCACTGGCAACGGATTCAGATTCTGAAATGGGCGGCTCCGCAATGATAAATAAGATCGTGTCTTTTGCCCCTGCCGTGATGAAGCTGTTAATGACAGCAAAAAGGACGGATCGGGGAGTATGCGGCTGCTACAGTAAAGTGGATATTGCCGGATACAATTATGGGGCGAAGGTATACGAGAAGCACCATGAGATGCATCCGGATCGTATAATTTTGGGGACAGAAACAATACCCTCCGATATAGCTGATAACTGGGCGCTTGTGAAAAAGCATCCGTATATTATTGGAGATTTTATGTGGACGGCATGGGATTATTTGGGAGAAGGCGGAGCCGGCGTAATTGATTATGGTAAAAGTACAGGATCTTTTGTAAAACCCTATCCGATTATATCAGCTTATACAGGGGTTATTGATTTGATTGGTCATAAGGAGACAATCGGTCATTTGGCGTCTATTGTGTGGGGAACGGAAAAGAAACCATACATAGCAGTCCGTCCACTGAACCACATAGGCGAAAAAGTCCATTATCCACTTTATCGTGATACGGATGCAGTCGCCAGCTGGTCATGGGATGGGTATGAAGGAAAGCAGACAGAGGTTCAGGTATACAGTGCAGGAACAGAAGTGGAATTATTCCAGGATGGGAAATCAATCGGGAAGAAAAGGCTGAACAGATGCAGGGCAAACTATCAAGTTATTTATCACCCGGGAATATTAAGAGCAGTCAGTTATGGAGAAGATGGCAGAGAACTGGCAGAATCTTTCCTGGAGACTGCCGGAAGGGAAACTGTTTTGACAGTTCATGCAGATAAGACAGTATTGAAAGCGAATGGAGAAGACCTGGCGTTTATTGACGTTGCACTTACAGATAAGAGAGGGATCGTCAAGAACCTGAAAAAACAAAAAGTATACGTTCTCGTAGAAGGTGCAGGAGTGTTGGAGGCAGTGGGAAGTGCCAACCCCAGGACAACAGAGGCTTATACGGGAAATTATTTTACTACCTATCAGGGACGTATGCAGGCAGTCATACGCAGCGGACAGGAGACAGGAGGCGGTCGGGTAAGGATATCTGCGGACGGAATGGAGCCGAAGGAAATACAGTTTAACACTGTAGAATAAATAAAGAAGAGGAGATATTTCAATGGAAGCAAAAAAATATTTAAATTTAAGGAAAAAAATCGCATACGGATCAGGGGATATGGCATCAAATTTCTGCTATTCATTTGTAAGTGCATTTACTATGATTTATTTGACAGATACGGTTGGCATGAATGCAGGAATTATCGGAATGCTGATTATGCTGAGCCGGGTTTTTGATGGAGTATCAGATGTGTTTGCAGGGAATATCATTGATAAAACACATCATAGATTGGGGAAGGCCCGCTCATGGATGCTGTGGACTATCATCCCGGTTGCTTTGGTACAGATATTGATGTTCAGCATTCCAAATACAGATCAGATTTTCCAGTATGCATATTTCTTTGTAACCTATACGTTGTTGAATGCTGTCTTTTATACATTGAATAATGTGGCATATGCAACTCTTTCTGTTTTTATTACACCAAACAAACAGGAACGTGTGCAGCTTGGCGTATTCCGTTTTATTTTTACATGTCTGGCAGGCTTACTGGTTTCCAGTGCAACAATGAGTATGGTTAATGCGTTTGGCGGCGGAATGACTGGTTGGAGAAGGGCAGCCATAGTATATTCCTTAGGTTTTGCGGTAATTTGCTTTATCAGTGCATGGGTATGTAAAGAACTTCCCGAGAGTGAACTTGCAGTAGCAGGAATGCAGGAAGTGCCAAAAGAAAACGAACAGATTGGACTTTTAAAGACAATCAAATATCTGCTGAAAAATAAATATTATATCTATCAGCTTCTTATCAATATTATTTATAATCTGTTAATGACAATTACCAGTGCGGTAGGCATTTATTACATGACTTATATTTTGGGGGATGATACGCTGCTTGGGCTATTTTCACTTGTACAAATGATCCCCATGATTATTGGGCTTGCCCTGACACCAATGCTGGAAAAACGGTGGGGAATTTACAGGACTAATTTATCTGGTTTTGCATTGACTACAATTGCATGTGTTCCATTTTTGATTTTCGGGATAAAGGGAATGGTTGTTCCTATGATGGTCAGTCATGCAATTGCCTGGTTCGGCAGAGGACCTTACAGCGGAAATGTTCAGGCATTAACTGCTGAAATCAGTGCATATACACTCAGGAAAGATAAAGTACATGTTGAGGGAGCTATGTTCAGCTGTTCGTCAATGGGAGTGAAGGTCGGTGCAGGAATTGGAAATGCTTTAACAGGATGGCTTTTGGAAGCATCCCATTATAATGGAACTGCAGCGGTTCAGCCGGAGAGCGCCTTGAGTATGATTACGGCTATGTATGTAGTACTTCCGCTGATTTTCAGCGCTGTAACTTTAATTCTTCTGGCACTGCAGAAGGTAGAGAAAGCGAACAAAGAGTGGGATGAAAAAATGTTGAAGAAAGCATAAGCGGGTAATTGATATGGAAAAATATATGAATGCGGCATTAGCTCCGGAGGAACGGGCCAAAGATCTTCTGGATAAGATGGATCTGAATGAAAAAATAAGGCAGTTAGGCTGTACAATGGCAATCCCTATGATCCCTGGACAATATCAGGATTTAAAAGGTGGTATAGGAGTTTCTATTATCATGGGCGGAAGTGATCCCGCTCATGATCTGGAGAAGATACAGAAATATGTTATGGAAAATTCACCTCATAATATTCCGGCATTATTCCATGGGGAGGCACTTTCCGGACCAGTATCTTTGCTTGGCGGAAGTTTATTCCCGATTTCTATCAGTTTGGGAGCAACTTTTGAGCCGGAGTTGGTAGAGGAAATGTCTGAATTTACCCGAAAACAAATGTATGCAAATGGAATCCGCCATGGATTATCGCCGGTTGCAGATTTAGCACGGGACTTGAGATGGGGAAGAGTAAATGAGACTTATGGAAATGATCCGACATTATCTGCAATGATGATGGTCAGCTTTGTAAAAGGGTTACAGGGGAATAATTTGACAGAGGGTGTTGCAGCTACAGGAAAGCATTTTATCGGATATTCCCAGACAGAAGGCGGTTTGAATTGCCACAAGACAATGGTCTGTGAGCGGGAATTGCGGGAACAGTACGCTAAGCCTTTTGAAGCAGCAATTCGTGAGGCAGATTTAAAGAGTGTTATGAACAGTTATTCCTCCATTGACGGTCTTCCTGTATGTGTAAATAAAAAAATTTTGACAGAATTGCTTCGTGGGGATTTAGGATTTAAAGGTGTCGTAATCAGTGATTATGCTTCAACTCTCCAGCTTTTAGATCCATATAAGGTGACAGATGACCTGACGGAAGCAGGGGTAAGATGTCTTAATGCTGGTCTTGATATAGAATGTCCTTCACGCATGGCCTATGGAGATGGATTGGAAGAGGCAGTCAGGGATGGACGGCTTAATGTAGAAACGATTGACCGTGCTGTGCTGCGGGTATTGAAATTAAAGTTTGAGTTAGGTTTGTTTGAGAATCCTTACCCCATATTTGAGGATCTGGATGCTGCGATGGATAATACAGAGGCGAATCGGAAATCTTATATTGCAGCGAAGAAGAGCATTACATTGATGAAAAACAATGGAATCCTTCCAATTGCTGATAAGAAGAAAAAAGTGCTTGTTACCGGACCTGTAGGAAATTGTCTGCGTCTGTTATTCAGCCATTATACCGCTGTGGCAAATGCAGAGATGATGGCAGGCTTGCAGAAGGAGGGAGATACCCAGCAAGGATATAATGTGACAGGGCTTTTGGAGAATATGGGAGATAATATTGACAGTGTGAATGTTTTGATGTCACTTGTTGATAATAGTGGCGCTGTGAGTGCTGATAAATATGCAATGGATGAAACTATCAGAAAACTATATCCGGAAGCAAAGACTTTATTTGAGGGGCTGAGAGGATATCTGGATAATGTTAGTTTCTTGGAGGGATGTGATTATAAAGGAAACGATGAATGTCAGATAAATGAAGCTGTCAAAGCAGCTTCGGAGGCAGATATTGTTGTTTTGGCAGTTGGTGGAAAAAATGGACAGGGAGAAACTTCCACAACAGGGGAAGGTGTTGACAGCGCTTCCTTAGAATTGCCGGGAGTACAGGAAAAATTGATGCGATCTGTTTATAAAGTAAACCCTAATATTGTGATTATACATACAGACGGCAGGCCGCTTGTAAGCGAATGGGCTTATGAACATGCAGCAGCGATTGTGGAGGGGTGGCTTCCCAATACATATGGAGGGAATGCTCTTGCGGATGTTATTTGCGGAAAATATAATCCGGCTGGAAGGACACCTGTAGATGTGCCCCGGAGTGTAGGACATCTCCCTGTATATCATTGTCAGCCCAACGGCTCTTCAGGGGCAAAGAACAGGAATGTGATAAAACAGGGATATATTGATTCGGATGCGGCAGTATTGGCTCCATTTGGTTATGGCCTTAGCTATACTACATTTGAATATAATGATTTCAGGGTAGTATATGAACAGGAAACTGGGATAATCCAGGTAGAAATCTCTGTTACAAATACTGGGGAAAACGAAGGAGATGAAGTGGTACAGCTCTATGGTTCCGACCTGGTAGCAAGTATGATAAGACCAATTCATGAATTAATTGGCTTTAAACGCATTCATCTCAGGAAAGGAGAGAAGAAAAAAATCTCATTTATTTTTAACATAGATTTCTTTAGCTTTTTAGACTGCAATATGAATTGGATTCTGGAAAAAGGTGATTTCCGCCTTATAATTGGGAGTAACAGCGATGATGAGAAATTTGAAAAAATTGTTCATCTTGCAGAGACGAAGAAAATAAATCCCGGCTTACGATGTTTGTATGCAACAGCAAAAGTATCGTGTGAATAATTAAGTTCATTGTTTCCGGTAGAGCAGGTTCAAATGCGAGAATGTTTCAAAGTTTGTGTAAACTCAAAAAACTGAAGTAAAATAAGTTGATAGTTACGAAAGGGCAAAGCCATTTTCCAGGGCTTTGCTCTTTGCTTGTATTTTAATACTGATTCTGGGTATGTCAAGCATAGCTGCTTATAATCAGGATAACCGTTCTTCAAAAAATATCTCAAGCTGGGAGTGAAACTGTCCCCAGTCCTGACGGTGCCCTGTCCATTTCTTCAAGATATCCATCATTGCAAGATACAGCATTTTTAAAAGGCTGTCATCGGATGGGAATACCGTCTTTGATTTGGTCACTTTACGAAGCTGGCGGTTCCCCCCTCAATAGTGTTCATTGTATAAATCAGGCGTCTGACCGCCTCCGGATACTTGAAATAGGTCGAAAGATTTGCCCGGTTATCACGCCATGATTTAGCAATCTTGGGATATTTTCCACTCCATTTTTCATCAAAGCTGTCTAATTCTGATAAGGCGGTTTCTTCTGGCGGCGCCGCATACACTTTCTTCAAATCCGCCATCAGCGGCTTGAGCTTTTGTAGGAGACAAACCGGGTGGTATTGTGGATCTGATGGATGAGGCATTGTTGAATTTTCGTCTGTGGATAAACGGCCTAAATCGCCTGTGGAAAACCGGAAAGACTGTCCACACACGCAATTAGGATATCCCCCACTCCCCGGTTCTTTAATCCATTCAGGATGGAAAGCCAGAACTTCGCACTTTCATTCTGACCCGCATACATGTCAAGAAAGTCCTTTTTTCCAGACATGTCGATCCCTATGGCGATATACACTGCCTGTTTTACAATACGCCCTTAGCTGCGTACATGGAAGTGGATAGTATCCAGAAAGACCACAGCGTAAACTTCCTCTAACGGCCTTTCCTGCCACTCTTTTACGATAAGCAGAATCTTGTCTGTGATCCGGCTGATTTTTCTGTCTCGTGGGATATCAATTTCCATATCTCCATAGTTGGTATGCATGATCTTCTGAGAATGGCCGTTTCTGCTGTTGTTCGTTTCTTTGTTGCGATAATCATACTTGGAGTAGCCAAGTTCCTCATCCATTTCCTCATCGAGGGTGCCCTCCAGTATGGCACTCAGGATGTCCCGCATGATAGCGTTGACATATGTGCCGTCTTTGAGCTTGACATTGTTTTGCTTCATGTAACCGCTCATGAGTTACCACATTGCCGTTTTCTGCGGTGTGTCATTTTTCCTTGCCATAAATAAAACCTCCAAACTGAGTAATTTTAACAGACATCAGTTTGGAGATTTACACAATCTTTAGGATTCTCCCCTTATATTCTTTATTTTTGCAATATTGTGTCCTTTAACTGAGGAATTAGGCGACACTTGCCCTATGTAAATTCACTTTGCGATAATAACTTTTACAGACTGCAAATTGTTTCATATATTTACTAAATGATATGGCAAGTCTGGTTTCCTTTTACTCGACTTTTAGGTCAGGCGCAGGTGAACTATCCCGGTAAATTATGTTTACAACATGACTTTTCTCTATTCCTTTTGGGAGAGTATTACCTGTAAAAATCATATTAAGAATAAAATCAATGCAGTCTTTAGACATTTCTTCTACAGGAGGGCGCATACTTGTAACATTTGGTTGAAGTAATGTGTTTAATATATGATCGCCATCTGAGATTAGTTCCATATCTTCTGGTATCTTTATATTCATGTCGCTTGCACAACGGAAAATGTCCAATAACAAAAAATCGTAAAAACAACAAAGACCGACAGGAAGAGTAAATTTACTGAGGAGATTCTTAATAGTAGCCTCATAATTGACTTTATCATCCAAATTTACTTCACAACCGAGTGGCTCATTTCCAGTTAATTTCATAAATGTATCAATAAAACCAGACTTTTTTAGAGAATAGACTTTGTTATACGAACTAATATTTATGTATGCAACATGTTTGTAATTACGCATAAATAAGTGACGGGCAGCAATTGCGCCAGTTTCATAGTTATCAGTAGATACACATACATGTTCTACGCTTGATCTTCCATATAAAACAATAGGAATATCAAACTTTGTATCGTTTAGATACTGTAGATCTGTATCCGAAAGGCCGGCTAAAATAGCACCATGACAGTATTTTTTTGATAAGAGATGGGCGCTTTCCTGTAATTTATTTAGTTCAAAAGATTGTAGGACGAAATCAATAGAGAGATTAAGAGAATGTATATAATCTAATGCAGAAAAAAGAAACCGATTTATAGCACCTGTCGATTCGATTTCTGATGCTGTCCCACCAAAAAAATATATAGTTATTTTACCCGAAATAAATGGTAAAGATACTGGGTTTAAAATAGAGGCGCCATTTGCATATGGAAAAGAAGATATGCTGTTCCCTTTGCTATTATAAGAATACCCAAGTTCTTTTGCTTTGTCAAAAATGAGTTGTTGTGTTTTCTCTGAAATTCTTGATTGGGTGCCTCGCCCACGAAGTGTAAGTGAAACAGCTGTGGTAGAAATATCTAAAGCATGGGCAATATCTTGAAGGCTTACTTTTTTAGGTTTGTTCATATTAAAGGATTCACTTTCTTGAATTTTAACAACTGTGGGTTAGTTTATAAAATATATAACATGTTAATATTTTAGCATAAATTTTAGCATATGTGAAACGGCAAATATACACAAAAATCGATTGATAAATATGTGGTTAATATACAAAAAAATAAAATTAAAGAAAAAAATACTATATAACTGTTGACAATGTGCTAAAATAATATTAAAATCCAGGTAAATAGAAAAGCAGTTTAAAGCGCATTGTTTGACTGATGATGCTAAAAAATTAAGCGAATAAAAATTATAAGGAGATAGGGATATGATATGAATATGAGGGTGAATTTTATCAAAAAAGAAAAAGAAAGGCGGAATGTATATAGAGTATATATATGGATAAAGGGTACTAATACATAGTGTACAAAGGGTTTTATTAATTATATTCATGCAAACAAATGGAGGTATAGAAAGTGCTTAAATATATGCTAAAGAGATTGCTTATGGTGATTCCGGTTTTGTTTGGATTGGCCATTTTGATATTCTCAATTATGTATTTTGTTCCGGGAGATCCGGCAAGAATTATTTTAGGATCAGAAGCAACGGAGCAGGAAGTAATGAACTTAAGAATCGAAATGGGGTTGGAAGAACCCTATATTATACAACTTGGCCATTTTCTAAGTGATACTTTTTTACATTTTGATTTCGGTACATCTTATATTTCAAAGCAAAATGTTACAGAACAATTAATGCTTCGTTTACCTAATACTTTATTAATTGGTTATGTTGGAATGCTATTAGCAACAATTGTTGGAATACCATTAGGCATCTTGGCAGCGTTAAATAGAAATAATTGGAAGGATAGTTTGATAAGCATTGTAGCAATGTTTGGTGCAGCTCTGCCTGGATTTTGGTTTGCACTAGTTATGTGTATGTATTTATCTGTAAAATGGGGAATTCTTCCTACAATTGCTGATGGAACATTTAAAGGCTATATTATGGCGTGGATTTCAGTATCAATTGGTGCAATGGCATCTACAGTTCGAATGACAAGATCTAGTATGCTTGAAGTTATTCGGCAGGATTATATCACCACAGCAAGAGCGAAAGGTGAGCCTGAAAATAGAGTTATCTGGATTCATGCATTAAAAAATGCTCTAATTCCGATTATTACAAGTATTGGCGGTGGTTTAGGACATGTTATGGGAGTTTCATTGATTGCAGAGACTATTTTTTCTGTTCCAGGGATAGGAGTTTATTTGACAAGCGCAATAAATCAAAGAGATTATCCGATTGTCAGAGGAGGAGTTTTGTTAGTTGGTTTCATTTTTTGCCTAACAATGTTGGCTGTTGATCTTATATATGCGGCAGTAGATCCAAGGTTAAGGGAAAAAATGAAATAACGATTGCATAACTAAATACAATTTTGAAAGGAATAGAACATGAAGACGAAAAGAAAGTCACAATTCTCTATTGTTATAAAGCGGATCACAAAAAATAAATTAGCAATGTTGGGATTCTTCATTATTATTGGGCTTGTCATTTTGGTGATTTTTGCAGATTATATAGCACCATATTCATATGAAGAGCAGGATTATTTGGCGCTTTTACAAAAGCCGGATTTAACGAGTGAACATCCTTTAGGAACAGACAATTTAGGAAGAGATGTTTTAAGCCGCCTAATATATGGGACAAGATATTCGTTAAAGATGGGAGTCTTTGCAGTAGGGCTTAATGCAATATTTGGATTAACACTTGGGGCTATTGCAGGCTATTGTGGAGGCTGGATTGATAACGCATTGATGAGATTTCTTGATATATTTCAATCAATTCCAGGGATATTAATGGCAATGGCATTAGCTGCAGTATTCGGATCTGGTTTAAACAGTGCAATAATTGCTTTGGGGATTACAGGGTTTGGGGGCTTTGCGAGGCTGATAAGAGCATCAGTTCTTCAGCTTAGTGGTGAAGAATATGTTGAAGCAGCACGTGCAATTAATGCTAGGCACCACAGAATTCTATTAAGACATATTATTCCAAATGCATTGGCACCTATTATTATCCAGGTAAGTATGAGTATTGGTGCAACAATTTTGGCAGGAGCATCTATGAGTTTTCTAGGGCTGGGTGCTCAGGCTCCTCTTCCTGAATGGGGGACAATGTTGTCAGATGCAAGAAACTATATGAGAGATTCAGGATATCTATTAATATTTCCAGGGTTAATGATTTTTTTTACTGTAATGGCATTTAACTTGTTGGGAGATGGATTGCGAGATGCACTTGATCCTAAACTGAAAGATTAAGGTGGTATAAAAATGGAAGACTACAAGAATAAGTTTTCTGATGATAATGTTTTATTATCAATCAAAAATTTAACAGTTGAATATAGAACAGAAGATGGTATTGTCCAAGCAGTGAATGGGGTTTCATTACAAGTACACAAAGGGGAAACACTTGGTCTAGTAGGAGAAACCGGTGCGGGAAAGACAACCATTGCTAAAGCAATTATGAGGATTTTGCCTAACCCTCCAGCTAAAGTAGTAGGTGGTGAGATTTTTTTTGATAGAAAAGATATAAATCTACTTTCTATAGAAGAAATGAGAAAAATTCGTGGGAACAAAATTTCAATGATTTTTCAAGATCCAATGACAGCATTAAATCCTACATTAACAATAGGGCAGCAGATTGCAGATGTCATCCAATTACATAATAATATTTCCCGTAATGAGGTTAATGAACGGGTTGTAAAAATGTTGGAAATGGTTGGGATCCTGAGGGATAGATTCAAAGATTATCCCCATCAATTTTCTGGTGGTATGAAACAAAGAGTAATTATCGCAATGGCTTTAGCATGTAAACCGGAATTGTTATTATCTGATGAAGCAACGACTGCGTTAGATGTAACAATTCAGGCGCAGGTTTTAGCTATGATGAAAAATTTGAGAAATGAGTTAGGCACATCAATGATTATGATAACCCATGATTTAGGAATAGTAGCTGAAACCTGTGATTCCGTAGCGGTAATTTATTCTGGTCAAATAGTGGAATATGGTACAGTATTTGATGTGTTTGATAAACCGGCTCACCCGTATACGATCGGCTTATTTGGGACATTACCAAATATAAATAAAAAGATTAAGAGGTTAAGACCTATTCCGGGAATGATGCCGGATCCTGCTGAATTACCAAAGGGGTGTAAATTTTGGGAAAGATGCCCTTATGCCGCTGAAGCGTGTAAAGTGAAACAAATAAATCAGGTAGAAGTAGATTCCGGCCATTTTGTACTCTGCCTGAGAACAGCGGAGGTAAGAAAATGAGCAATACAATATTGGATGTCAAAAATTTAAAAAAATATTTTAAAGTGAAAAATGGAATGCTCCACGCCGTGGATGATGTTAGTTTTTCTGTGAATGAGGGTGAGACAATTGGTGTTGTTGGTGAATCGGGATGCGGAAAATCAACTCTTGGTAGGACTGTTCTTCATTTACTTGATAATGATGGAGGACAGCTTATATATCGTGGAGAGGACATTACTAAAATCAATAATAAAAAGTTAAGAAATTTACGGCAAAAAATGCAAATTATATTTCAAGATCCATATTCATCCTTGGATCCTCGAATGAGTATAAGTGCAGCTATTGCAGAACCTTTGAAACTGAAAGGAGGACTTAAAAAAAGCGAAATAGAAAGACGAACAGAAGAACTGATGGAGACAGTCGGGCTTGCAAGTAGACTTTACTATTCTTATCCGCATGAATTAGATGGAGGTAGAAGACAGAGAGTAGTAATTGCCAGAGCTCTGGCACTAAATCCGGAATTTATTGTTTGTGACGAACCTGTTTCTGCATTAGATGTATCAATTCAGGCTCAAGTATTAAATTTAATGCAAGATCTGCAGGAAGAAAAGAAATTGACATATATGTTTATTACACACAATTTGTCGGTCGTAAAATATATATCTAATACAATTATAGTTATGTATCTGGGACAGGTGGTGGAAAGGGCATCTTCTGAGGAATTATTTAATCATCCGTATCATCCCTATACCAAAGCTTTATTGTCGGCAATACCTTTGCCTGACCCACATGTTGAGCCTAACAGAATTTTGCTGGAGGGCGAATTGACATCGCCTATCAATCCGAAACCGGGGTGCAGATTTGCGGCACGCTGTGCTTATGCCACTGATATGTGCAAAAAAAACCAGTCATTAGTTGAAATAAGTAAGGAACACTTCGTATCTTGTTGTAGAGTAAATGAAATTAATAACTTGTAAAACTATACTAAAATTAATCTCAAACTCAGAGATTAAATATAGAAAGGGAGGTTTCATGATGAAAACAAAATTATTTAGAAGTAGAGGACTAAGAAATGTATTAGCAACGTTAATCGCCGTAATAATGGCAACTTCCTTAATTGGATGTGGTAATGCCGCTGAATCGTTAGACAGCAATGGAAGTATTGCAGAAACGGCTAAAGTATCGACTGTTGAATCAACAGAAGGGAATAGCATGAATTCAAGAGATAGTATCTCTTTAGCCTTACCATCTGATTATGCTAATATGGCGCCAAACGGGATGGCTACAGCAGCAGGCCGAATGGTTAATGTTAATCTGTATTCAACCCTTTTTTATACATCTGCAGAAGGTGAACGTATTCTGGATGCAGCTACTTCTGTAAAACAGGAGGATGATACACATATTATTGTACAGATTAGGGATGATATAGTAGATCAAGCTGGTAATACTTTGACTGCATCAGATGTGTTATTCTCCTTTAAACTTGCAAGAGACGGAAGTACAGCCTTCCCAACTTATGTTACTAACATTGATTTTGATAATTGTGAGGTAGTAGATGACATAACGTTACGGATAGCATTGTTAGAATCAAGTGCATTATCATTACCCTTAATCGGACAAGTATATTTAGTTACTGAGGCAGGATACAATTCAAGTTCTGATGGAATGATTACCGATGTTGTTGCAACAGGAGCGTATAAAGTTGAAAGCTTTGTTTCAGGTTCGTCTGTTACCCTTATTCCTAATGAGAACTATTATGGAGAAGAACCTGCAATAAAAAAAGCAAATTATATTGTGATTTCTGAAACATCTCAGGTGGTAAATTCTCTTGTAAATAATGATATACAGGTTGGAACAATATCAGCTTCAGATTACGATTATATTAATAGCCAGGACGATACTTATGCTTTTAAAGCTGTTGGAGGTACCATGTGGTCTCTATTTATGAATTGCGGAGAAGGAAAATTATTGGAAAAAAAAGAAGCAAGGCAGGCTATTGGTTATGCTATAAATAAAGACGCCATTATAGCAGCAGCGTTGAATGGTATTGGAGAAAAAGCAAATGGACCGTTCCCGGTTGTCTGCATAGAAAAAAATAATTATTGGGATGAAGTGGGTAAGGCTCATGATAACTATTACGACTTTAATCAGGACAAAGCAAGAGAACTTGCTGATGCTTCTGGATTGGTAGGTCAGACAATTCGTTTGATATATACAAACTCACAGCCTATTGAAAAGATAATGGCAGAACAAGTTCAGGCTCAACTGCAAATGATTGGAATCACTGCAATTATCGATGTATATGATGATGCGGTATATAATGATACAATTCAAAACAGTACGGATTGGGATATCTGCTTTCAGCCTTATGGAAATGCAGCTATGAGTGCAATTGGTGCGATGAATACCTTTGCAGTTACAATGAATCAGGTTCATCTTTACGGAGATATGCAGGAAGAGTTCAATAGTATGGTTAATGATGCTCTTAATACAGTAGATGAAGCTGAGAGAATTGAGAAGACAAATGCAATAGAAGAATATGTGACAGAAGAGAACTTTATCTATGCTATAGCTCCATCTACTACATTATATGGAGTTGAAAAAGGATTACATGTAGAACTTGTTAACAGTGCATGGTTAAGATTGCAGATGCTGTATTATGAATAAATAGAAATTCCCATTATTAATCGGTAAATATAATCAGCTCATAATGTAAATTATGAGTTGGTTATATTGATTTGATGTTGTTCCTTCGGACGCTTTGAATTTGGCAGTTTGGTCGTTAGTTTGATGATATTATAGTTGGCCCATTACATTTTATATAAGAGGACTTTTTATATAATGACCAGACCATTAAGTCTTAGAAAAAAAGATGATAAAGCAAAATCTCTTAAATAAGCTTAAAACTAGGATATTATAAACTATGGCCACGTATTAGAAAGCTATTAGAGAAAAATAAAGCAGCAGTATTATGGGCTTTTATTAAATATCTGTTTACTATCTAATTCGCTGTTTGTCGAATGGAAATCATGCATTCCATAGGAATTATACACGATGATTTTTGATAATAACTGTTGAAATGAGATGAATTTTGAAAAAAAGTTTTATAACTCATATTTCATATCAAAAACAAAAATTCAGTCGGTATAGGAAAAAGCTTGTGAATTTTGATATAGTTTTTAAGAATTATGAGGTAATTAGATGAATCAAAATAATTATGAAGATCGTGAACCGTTATGGACAAAATCATATATATTGTTAATACTGATGGGCATGATTACATCAACCTGTTTTTATATGATTAATCCTACTATAACCAAATATGCAATAGAAATCGGCGCGTCCGTAGCGATCGCAGGTATTATTGCAGGTATGTTTTCCGTCACTGCACTGATTACTAGACCATTCAGTGGTTTTTTAGCAGATAGGTTAAATAGAAGAAATCTATTACTGACGGCTACTATTTTTATGGGGATAGCTGCTATTGGATATTCATTTTCAAAGACAGTTCCCTTGTTAGTCTTTTTTAGAATTTTACATGGGATTGCATTTTCATTCAGTGGTACTGTAAATATTTCGTCCATATCATTATTTGTGCCACACAAAAGGTTAGGAGAAGGGGTGGGCTATTATGGGTTAGTTTATATTATAGCAACGGCGGTTGGACCATCACTTGGATTGTATTTAGGGGATACTTTGGGTTATTCAAGTTCATATTTACTCTCAGGCATAGTATTATTATTGGTATCTACCTTTGTTTTCGTTATAGGGTTTCCTAAAAATGAAAAAAAGGAGATAGATAAAATAAAATTTAATGTTAATAATTTATTTTCAATTCAAGTTTTACCATTAGCTGTTTTTGGCGGGTTATTTTCAATGAGTAATGGAATTATATCAGGATATATAGCATTGCTTGGTGATATAAGAGGAATTGAAAATGTAGGAATTTATTTTACTATTAATGCTTTTGTTTTATTTATAACTAGACCTTTCGTAGGTAAAATAGCAGATAAGTCTAAAGGAATTTATATTGTAATACCAGCTATGATTATGGATGGATTAGCGCTGTTTATTTTGGGAAGAGCATCTGGTTTAACGATGATTGTAATTGCATCTGTTTTTAAAGCATTAGGTCAAGGTTCTGGACAATTAACAATTCAGGCTGAAGCATTAAAAAAATTGCCGCCGGAAAGAAGTGGGATAGCTTCTTCAACGTATTATGTAGGAGCGGATGTTGGACAGGGACTTGGACCAATGATTGCGGGAGGAATTGTTGGGGCTGTGGGAAATAACAGTCTTGGATACCAGGCAATGTTTTCAGTGGTATCATGTGTATTTATAATGGGGATTTTATTATTTATTATATACATATTTTTAGGGAAAAGAAAAAAGATGGCTAGTATCATAAATTTGAATAAAGTTTAATAAAGGAGCACAAATGGCTTTAGTAAAAATGAACTTCTTATCAAAGAAGTTGGGAATGCAAACAAATGTTACGATATGTTTACCAACATTTAGTTTTACGGATATTATGAATAATAATGATAATGTTTATGCGGCAGGAATGAAATACCAGGTGCTTTGGCTTTTGCATGGTGGTTCTGGTGATGATAGTGATTTTGTGAATTTCTCTAACATAGTCAGATATGCAGATGAAAATAAGATTGCTGTTGTTATGCCAGCAGACTATAATGCGTATTACTCTGATCAAAGAGAAGGTGCAAAATATTTTTCTTATATTACGGATGAATTGATGAATGTTTGTCAAACACTTTACCCATTTTCAACTCATAAAGATGATAATTTTATCGGTGGCCTTTCTATGGGATCTGGTGGTGCAATGAAATGTGCATTGTTAAGACCTGAGTTATATAAAGCTGCTTTAATCATGAGCGGAGCAGGCATGAGATTACATCATATAGAGGATCAGTTTGTGAGACAATTTATAGAAAAGGTTATTGCAGATGAAGATGTATCTGAGTATAAAGTGCATAATGTGCCAGAAGAAGATCTTCAGATGACTGTAAGGGCATTTAAAATCATTACAAGTGGAATTGAACTACCACAATTTTATTTTGCGTGGGGAGCCGATGATCTTCTCATTAAGGACATTAAACTGGGATTACAAATGTATGATAAAATCGGATTAAAATATTTTGCAGAACAAATTCCGGGGTATGGACATGAATGGGACTTTTGGGATCTTATCCTAAAAAAAGCATTAAAAGAATGGTTGCCTTTGAAACATGAAATAATTTATCCAGAATAAAAAGGAGAGAGGGATAGAAATGGCTTTAATAAAAATGAATTTCTTATCAAAAATGTTAGGAATGCAAACAAATGTTACGATATGTTTGCCAACATTTAGCTTTGCAGATATTATGAATAATAATAATGATGTTTATATACCGGGGATGAAATATCAAGTACTTTGGCTTCTACACGGTGGTTCAGGAGATGATAGTGATTATGTAAATTTTTCTAATATTGTAAGATATTCTGATCAGTATAAATTGGCAGTAGTTATGCCTGCTGATTATAATATGAATTACGATGATTATGATAATGGAGCAAAATATCAAACATATATTGCAGAAGAATTACCAAATGTATTGCGCTCCATTTTCCCATTTTCGGATAAAAGAGAAGATAATTTTATTGGCGGACTATCTATGGGAGCTGCCGGATGTGAAAAGATAGCTATTCGTTATCCGGAGAACTATGCAGCTGCATTAGTTATGTCGGGAGGCACTTTCTACGAGGAAGAAAATCATACGCGTTTAAATACCGGAATGCCAATGCCGATTCACAGACCAGAAGCTTGTAATGAGAATAAGATTATTGCAATAAAAAACATCCAAGAACGGAAAAAAACACCTAAGTTCTTTACTACCTGTGGTGATAAAGATGTTGTTTTAAAAGCACATCAGGAATCCTCAAAATTTTTAAAAGAAATAGGTTATGATGTATTTGAAGAAATTGTATGCGGGTATGGACATGAGTGGGATTTTTGGGATATTACTTTACGTAAAGCATTTGAAAAATGGCTTCCCATACAGCATAGAATTATATATCCCTAACGTAGGTATTTGATTGAAGCGGCTCCATAGGTCATGTATGAAAAGGTAAATATTGTTGTATTCTAATCTGAGTATTAAATGCGGTATATTGGGGCTGCGCTGAAAAAGATTATAAAATATTATATAAAGAAATAGATGTCATGATCAGCGGGGTAGATATTGTCCGTCCCGTATGAGGGTATGAAGAAAAGTCTGTAAATAAGATTCTTCTATGATAATAAAGGGTGAAAAGTCTTAAAAACAGGCTTTTCGCCCTTGTTTTATATATAACAGTTACAAAAAAGCATGTCAACAGCAGGCGGTAAATCCGCCCGGCAAAGCCCGGGAAAATGGCTTTGCCCTTTCGGAACTATCAACTTATTTTACTTCAGTTTTTTGAATTTACACAAACTTTGAAACAGTCTATGGAAAAATTTTATATTTTATTCAGAGGGTCCTGCATTACAAATATGTTTTTACCACATAAAAATTCCGTTTTCCAATAAACCTGTAACCGCCTCTATAAAAAAATAATCGCCATAAATCAATGGAACGTCCGTCTGCCTGCTGTGATAAGCCACACATCCCTGCGCCAAAAGTGAATCCGTCCGGGTATCCCAGTTGCAATGTTTCTCATCCAGTGCTTTCAATATTTTGATTGCCGCATCTGTGTACATCTCTTTTTCTTCTGCAGCAACCTGCCTGCTTAACGCAAGCAGACCGCTGGCTGCAATCGCACCCGCACTGGTATCATATATTACCGGTTCTAAAGGAGCTCTGAAGTCACATAATGGTACATATCCGGTTGCCACCGTATTTGCAATGAAATAGTGGGCACAGCACTTAGCTGCTTCCAGATATTTCGTATTGCCTGTATGCAGATGCGCCAATGTCATCCCATATAACGCCCATGCCTGTCCCCTTGACCAGGAAGCCGAAGAGGAATACCCTTGACAGTCGGGGTATCCTACCAATTCACCCGTTTCCGGATCCAGGTTGGCTATATGATAAACGGAACCATCGCTCCTAAGCAGGTACTTCATAGCTGTATCTGTATGCATTATAGCTATATTTTTATATCTTGGATCTTTTGTATGTTCCGATGCCCAATACAAAAGAGGCAGATTCATCAGACAATCAATTATCATCCAGCCGCTTTTTTCACTGCTTCCTTCACATCCCCACGCACGGATAAATCCTCCTGCCGGATTAAATCTTCCTGCAAGTATGTTGGCAGCATGAAGTGCGTTTATACAGGAGCGTTTATTCCCTGTAATCCGATAATCTGCAACTGCTGAAAGCAGCCACAAGAACCCGGCATCATGATCTAAACCGACAAACTCTTCCAGCATCAGTTCCATCCGCTGTTCAACTGCTTCCGCATTTTTTTTGTATAGTTCTTCTCCGGTTGCTGTATACATCTGCCACAATATTCCGGGCCAGAATCCATTCGTCCACCATGCGATATTCTCTTTTCCCATATCATAATAAGCGCCGCCCTCCGGAATATAGGGTATTCCAGATCCTGTTCTTTCGCATTCCGCCTTTATTTTCAAGCAAAGTCTGTCATAAAGATTTTCCAGCCAGACCTGTTCTTCGTTTCTCATAAACTAACCTGCCTTTTTATACTCTATTCCTGTTTTGACTTATTTCTTATTCTTTAACAGCCCCTACCATAACGCCTTTTGTAAAATGCTTTTGTACAAAAGGATATACGCATAAAATAGGAACTGTGGCTACTATCGTTGTTGCATACCGGATAGTGGCCCCTATAGCCTCCGTGTCACCTGCTCCTGCGCCGGTCTGCATACTCTGCGTGGAAGAAAGCAGTATTTCCCGAAGTATTACCTGCAGGGGAAGTAATTCCCTGTTTCTGATAAGCGCAGAAGCCCAGAACCAGCCATTCCATTTTTCCACACCGTAATAAAGTACCATAACTGCCAGCGTTGCCTTCGACAGAGGAAGAACAATACTAATAAGAATTTTCCAATGGCTCGCTCCGTCAATCTGCGCTGCCTCTATGAGGCTGTCAGGAATGGATTCGAAAGAAGTCCTCAGAATAATCAGATTAAATGTATTTACAAGAAAAGGAATGATTAGTCCCCACAGGCTGTTAGTTAAATGCAGTTCCTTTAAATTCAGATATGTAGGAATCAGGCCTCCTGTAAAAAACATGGTGAACATAATAATCATCATTAGCGGTTTCCTGAATAATAAATCTTTACGTGATAACACATAAGCCCCCAAAGAGGTCATCAGAAGGCAGAGGATTACGCCAACCACCAAAATAAAGATAGTATTTTTGTAACCGCTGATTATATTGGGATTAGCAAACACCTTCCCATAAGATGCCAGTGAAAAACCTTTAGGCAGTAGCAAAGGGCCCATATGCCGCATCATGGCTCCCGGATTACTGATGGATGCCATAAGGCAGTACCACATTGGATAAAGGCAAAGCAGTACCAACGCAGCCAAGAAAATATAGTTAAATGTCTGGAATATATAAACTGGAGCCGATTTTTTTACTTTATTTTTTTTCATATTCATTTCCTTTCCCCTCCATTACCATAAACTTGTTTCTGTGACCTTCTTGCTCAGCTTATTGGCAACCACAAGAAGAATACAGTTGATAACGGAATTAAAAAGTCCTACGGCCGTCGAATAACTCCAGTTCTGTTCCAGTAAACCAGAACGGTATATATAGGAAGAAATAATATCTGCCGTTTCATAGGTGGAGGAATTATAAAGAAGTATGGTTTTTTCATAACCCATATTCATCAGTGCACCAATACGCAGAATGAACATAATAATTACTGTAGGCATAATACCCGGCACTGTAACATGAAGCATCTGCTTCAGTTTTCCGGCTCCATCAATGGAAGCAGCTTCATACAGCTGTGAATCGATTCCTGATAATGCGGCCAGATATATAATTGACCCCCATCCCACTTCCTGCCAGATATCGGATATGATGTAGATAGTTCTGTATAAAGATGGATTCTGCAGAAGTGCGGAACGTTCTCCTCCAAAAAATACAATAATATCATTAATCAGCCCATCTGAAAGACAGAATTCCTTCACAATCCCGATTGCCACTACCATAGAAATAAAATGAGGAAGATAACTTAAGGTCTGTGCGACGGATTTAAATGGCTTGCAGGTAACTTCATTTAACAAAAGTGCCAGTACAATAGGTGCGGTAAAACAAAATATCAGACTGTACAGACTCAGTAAAAGGGTATTACGGATTAATCTGTAAAAATAGGGACTGTTGAAAAAACGGATAAAATTGTCGAATCCTACCCACGGACTGTCTGAAATCCCTCTGGCAGGTGAATAATTCATAAAGGAAATAATTACTCCATACATAGGCTTATACATGAAAAGGAAATAAAAAATGAATACCGGAATGATCATTAGATACAAGCTCTTATTTTTCCGCCAATCCTTTTTTACCCTTATTCCAAAATTGTTTTCATTCTTTTTTTTCATTCCAATTACCTCTCACCATACGTCGTTGGAAGTGTTTTTCATCGGTATTCCCGATAGAAAACGGGAAGAAGCATCTCCTCTTCCCGTTTGATTCGCCGGATTATCTATTATTAAAGCGTTCCAATGCATTGTTCATGATTTCTGTAGCCCGTTCCAGTCCCAGTTGGTTCAGGGTTTCGATATATTTATCAAAGCCCGATTCAATATCCTCAGTGCCTAAAATAAACTTTGATGTCATTTCTTCCACATAAGTATTCATTTCGTTGATAATCGTTGCATATTCCACACTTTCTTCTTCGGTAGGAGAGATGGTGGGAAGAGTTGTCTCATCAGATCCGCAGTCGTTCCATGTATACATGGCATCTCTTGCTTCATCGATGTTAAAATACTGAAGCTGATAGTCTCCTGACTGTACAAACGGTCCATTGTAGCAGGCCATGATATATTTGGCCATTGCCTGTCCCACCGGCCAACCATCTTCATTATTCTTAATAATATCCGTGTATACCGGTTTACCGTCTTCCATTGTATAGGAAATGCCTTCTTTTCCGAAGTTAAACATCATATATCCATCTTCACTGTACCCATAATCCAGTACTTTTGCCGCAAGAACAGGATCTTTGCAGGTTCCGCCAATAGCAATGCCGCCGTCAAAAAACTTGGTATTACGGAAACCGTACATAGGTTTGTCTCCCTTATTGAGTACGGGCCATTTACATGCCGACAATTCATAATCAGGATTTTCCGGTCTCTGTAAAAGAGTTACCGTCTGGAGCGTTCCACCTGTCCATGCCATGGTCGCTCCGATTTTTCCGGAAGCCAACATGGTATTGGTCAAATCCTCCCCTCCCGAAAACATATCAGGATTCAGAAGTCCTTCCTGATACCACTGCTTCATTGTTGTAAGATAATCTTTATATGCTGCCTTGGAAGGGCCATATACACATTTCCCATCATCCACAACGAAGGTTTCCGGTGTTCCCCAAGCATATCCAAAGGTTCTGCCCTTATCCGGGTAATACCAGGACAGAGGAATTTCAACACCGTTTTCTTTGAAAGCAGTTAGTACATCATGCCATTCTTCAATGGTTTCCGGCAGTTCCAGTCTCAGATCATCCAAAATATCCTTTCTGATCATTGGCCCCATACAGGTACAGCCTTCATCAATTTCCTTTATGCTGGGAAAGCAGTAATATTTTCCGGAATCTGTCTTTACCTGCTTGTCCACATCCGGATTTGCTTCCAAATATGCTTTCAGGTTAGGACAGTAATTATTAATCAAATCAGTAAGATCCAGGATAACTCCGTCTGCAATTGCCTTCTCAGGGCCACCGGGATAGGTGCTGGAATTAGACCATGTATAATGCCAGAAATCTGGATAGTTTCCATCAGCAATGATCAGATTGAACTGCTCCTTATCCTGCCCTGCTGTGGGATGCTGAAATTCGATTGTAACACCTGTATTTTCCTGCCACATCTTTGCAATTTCAGTGTCTCCCAGACTGTTAAAGTTTGCTGAGACATTTCCATTCAAAACTCCCCAGTATGTAAATGTGGTATCCGTGTCGATAGGATATGTGGTCACTTCGGCAACAGCCTCTTCAGAACCGTTTTCCTGCTGTACCTGACCGGCAGATGACTGTGCATTATTCTCTGTACCCACTGATGTTTTTTCGCTTGCACAACCAGCCAAAAGTGATGCTGTCATGGCTAAAGTGAGTATAATACTACATAATTTTCTTTTCATATTTTCCTCCAATACGCTTCGTCTTATACAAAATTATTATTGTGTATTATTTAAAACCTTCTTAGAAATGCCAATTTTAAGCCTTTTTTAAAATTTACAAAACGTTTTGTTAATACACATTTTAGTCATATTACTTTATGCTCATATTGCTTTTTGCATCCTTTTTATGTCATATTGTACACAACTCCCTATGGTACTTTTTAAGATGCAATCCTTATTTCAGCTGTACAAAAAAAGAGCGATTCGATTTGAACCGCTCTTCGATTTCCTATACTATAATATTTATTGTTATTTGATTAATCGTCTGTTCCCTGTATTTTTTTGGTGGAATCCCAAAGGTTCTGGAAAATGATTTGATAAAATGTGCATAATCCCGGAATCCCGAGTCAAAGCAGGCTTCTGTAACAGAACGACCTTCCATAATAAGCTTCTGAGACAGAATCAGCCTCTTGGACAGCACGTAGTTCCATAGGCTATATCCGGTTCTTTCCTTAAAAATACGGCTTAAATAAGAACGACTTATATTCAGTTGATCCGCGACCGACTGCACCGAAATATCTTCTGTCAGGTGACCTTTTATATATTCTACTGCTTCTCCGATAAGTGGAGACAGCTCAACATAATTTTCTCCTGTATTTTCATCTGATATCTGAAGCTTATTAAGTATCTGCATCAGAATGATATTCAGATAGGACTGCATTAAGATATCCGCCCCTGGCTGTTCCGGATTACTTACATATTTGTTTATTTCTTTTGAACGTATAAAAAATTCTTCAAGTTCCTCATCCGTAAAATGAATAAAGTGTGTTTTTACCCGTCTGAACATACTCTGCAGATTGGTACGCGGTGTAGACAGTTCTGTCAACAAATTATCTGAAATATGAAATACTATTCTCTCATATTCTTTATTATCATTTATATACGGCCTGTGGATCTCACCAGGCGCAATAACCGTAACATCTCCATGTTCCAATTTCTTCCTCATCTCTTCAATAGCGAACTCGACTTCCCCCCTGATTAGAAAATGGATTTCATAAAAACGGGTATGAATATGAGTTCCATACTGAAACCGTTTGGTTGTTATCTTATGAACCAATTGGAACGAATTCTCAAAATCGGTGGTTTCATAGTTAATCGTTTTCTGAGTTATCGCCATTATTTCCATCGCTTCCGTTATTCATGAATTGTAACTATTTTGATTATATCCATACTGCGTTCAGAAATCAATCACCTTATAAGTAACTGGTTTGAGTGTCAAAAGTCGGAATTAATTAGTGGCTGCTTATTTCAATCAAGCCTGTGGTATGAAACCTGGCCCGGACAATGAATGGATTAGACTTGCAGACGGATTGCCATGAAGCAGGATGGAAAAAAGCATGCTGATATGAAATGCAAAAAGCTTTCGGAAACGGTTTACTGCAGAGTACCTGATGGAAGCTAATGAATAAATATATTTTAGCCATTGCCTCCCCAACAGCAGAGCACTTGGTGAATTTCCCAAAGTGGATTTAGAGAAAACGCCCATGTTTGTTGTCTTTGACGCGGATGCTTATTTTAATTCCCGGACGGACAGCACGGTTAAGCCGCCCAAAAAATATTCATTGAATTCAGCCGGGATTATTGATGAAACGATGAGCAAGAATTCAGACTATTCATACACAGTATATACGGATCTGGAACTTCTGAAGGTACGGTTAAAGCAGATATTTAAGAAAAAGATAATCCCGGGGCAGCCAACCATGAAAAATGGAAAGCCTCTGCCCTATTTTGTTTATGATAGCATAGAAGTAAATGTGGACAATGTAAAGCATGTGAAAGAGGTACTTACACTGCTGAATAAATCGGGGTATCAGGCTGTCGGCAAGATCGAATGGCTGGAACAGTCGGAAAAGCAATCAAAGATGATTCAGACTGTATTGGGCGGTATCGGAGCTGTATTCTTGTTTGTAGCAGCAATAGGAATTACCAATACAATGGTAATGTCAATTTATGAGCGTACAAAGGAAATAGGCGTGCTGAAGGTTCTTGGATGTGATATGGGCAGCAACATCTCACGGATCCCCTCCTGGCTATCTTTAGCGGCGCTTATATTTGCAGCGTTGGTTGGAATAACAGCAGGGATTTTCCCCGCATTGAAAGCGATGAACATGAGTCCGCTGGCGGCAATCCGGAATGAGTAAATGAAATCGGTCATCCATTTTGAAATATAGCTGATTCAAATACAATTTTCCCTTGCTGAACCCGATAGGTCATTACGCCGGATTTCTTTTTTGCCCTGTTTTGGAACACAATGCAGGCAATTTCCGCAACAGCTTCTTTTACGATTATTTTCGTATTGGGATCTGTCAGAGCATCAATTTCCACACTGGCTTTTTCCAGCAGATTGGAACAATAATATTCAATGGCTGCTGTACCATGGTAAGGCCGTTCACTCAAATTGGTTAAAATAATGGCGTCATCGGCATAGTCTTGCGGCAATGCATGAGCATCATGTTTCCTGAGGTTAGATAAATGTTTTTCTACAGTGGCCAGAGTTTCTGGATTTTCGGGAAAAGGGTGTGCCTTAACGCCAAGAGAGGGCATAGACAATGCAGTTTTTGCATAACCGGTTACATAAATGGCTTTGTCATTCTCTATCATATAGGTAAAGGAGGCAAATGAAGAAAAGGGTTTTAAAGAGGCTAAAAGAGTGATGTAGCCGCCTTCACTCTGACGAAAAAGGATATCCAGTTTTTCAACAGCCGACTCCACATCCATTCCCAGCTTTGTCGCAAAAGTAAAAGTATTTCGCATGGTATCGGTAAGCGTATCATATCCCATAGTTCTTGTGCGGCCATCCAGGCGGGTTATTGCCACGAGATCTTCTGAATAATCTGCTAAGGCCTCATCTAAATTTGAATTTTCCTTCATTTTCATCATAGATTCGATATGGTGGGTCATCAATTCTTCTGCAGTTCTGGACATTTTCTTCCTCCTGTATTCATGTACTTTGAATTATCATAGTATTTTATTAAAAATGTTTACTGATAAAATTCCGGTTAATAAATGGCTCCTTTTGGGGTTAGTAAGCCACTGGTTTGTCGAAATGGAATAATGGAGACTTAAAAATTCTCTTGCGAATATAATTACACATGTGTATATTAATGGATAGGGTAATGGAATTCAATTACCAGATTATTAAAATAATGTAGTAATACTCATATCCGTCAAATATGTGTATTATTTCGGAGGAAAATATGGAAACAAATATAGATCGAAGGATTTTAAAATCACAAAAGGCAATTCAGAATGCTTTCTTGGAAATGCTTCTGAAGGACGGGTTTGACATGATTACAATTAAAGAGCTTACAGAAAAAGCGGATATCAGCCGAAAAACCTTCTATCTTCATTATGTTGATAAATATGATTTATTAAATGCGGTTGTAAATAAACATCTGGAAGAACTGGGGATCATTTGTGAAAAGAAAAAAGAAAAGGGGTTTGTTGAAGGCACGGTAATATGGTTCCGTTATTTTGAAGAGAGGAAGGCATTTTTCGCGGCGTTGTTTGCAACAGAGAGTACGGTAGCCTTCCGTAATCGTCTGCTGGATTTTATTATGAACCAACTGAATTATAAATTAGAAGAGAGTTCAGGAAAAAGAAATACGGAGGTTCTTCTAAAATTTATGGGAATGGCTGTTTTGGGGGTAGTGGAATCCTTTGTACTCGATCAATTTCATGGAGGGGTTGAAGAAATAGCCGCTCAGGTAGGAGAATTGCTGGAACAAATAATTACTTCACCTCAATGAGGAATAACCGCATATTCACCTTGGGAAAGTTCGGGTTCATTATTCTGATTGCCTGTGGAGCCTTCGTTGCTCTTCTGTGTTTGCGATAGCTTGATTGCCGTTGTATAGATTGCCGTGGTTCAAATGAGAAAAAAGCAACAGCAGAAGTATAACTACACCCAATACACAGATGATTGTAATACAAATTGCTCTTTTATTTTTCATTATCTTCGTCTCCCTCACATTCATCATCTTTTGAAGAAAACAATTCTTCCATATATCGCTGAAATTTTCAAATTTACCTGAACAGTGACTACGGCTGCAAAAAGCAGAACGGCAACAGGTTCTATCAATCATATCCATGTTTTTCCTGCAAAATATATTTAAAGTAAGCATAACTGGTATGCCTGGAAGAAATAGAATTATTACTTAAAACAATATTTATTTAAAATATGACACACTGATGTCATATTCCTCATGATAAGATAAACCTGAAAATAAAGGAGGAGTTATATATGCCATTTACTGAAATATGCATTTATCAGGTCAAACCGCAGAAGGTCGATGAATTTGAGGCGCTTATGTCTGAAGCCAAAGCTTTTTTGGAAAAGCAGCCGGGGCTGCTTTTGCTTCGGTTTGTGAAGAGAGAGTACCATATAGACATGGAGCAGATTAAAGAAGGACTGCCGCCTCTCAAAATCACGCGCATTGTAAAAAGTGTAAAGTATATGCTTTATTGGGAGTTCGATACGAAGGAAAGCTACGGGGCAGCGCAGAAAAATCTTTACGGCAGCTATTGGAAGCCGATGGAAAAATGCCTGATAGCGCCGCATGATAAATATTTAGGGGAGGAGCTGTTTTCGTGCCGCGAAAACAGGAAAAAAGAGGGATGATATGCAGATAGACAGACTGCTTCAGATTGTGTTTCTGCTGTTGCGCCATGAGTATATAACGGCCAGACAGCTGGCGGAGGAACTTAATGTTTCCACACGCACGATATACAGGGACATCAATATACTTTCGCTCGCGGGCATACCAATTACATCACAAAAGGGATATAACGGAGGACTGTCCTTACTGCAGGGCTTTTCATTGGACAAGTCCTATTTCACGCAGGCGGAGCAAAACAATATTATTCATGCATTGCAAATCCTGAAATCCTCCAATTATCCGGATGCTGATAAAGCCCTGAACAAGGTTGCCGGGCTGTTCAGCCATAATATGCAATCAGAATGGCTGGAGATTGATTTCTCATATTGGGGAAGCCCGGAAAAGGAGCGGCTCAATATTACGGCATTGGAGCGTGCAATCATCAATAAGTATGTGATTACCTTCACGTATTTTAATTCCGAGCTGACGGTAACCAGTCAGGCTGTTGAGCCGTTAAAAATGGTTTTCAAATCACACGCCTGGTATCTTGTCGCTTATTCCCGGAATAAAAATGCCATCCGTACTTATAAAATGTCCCGCATCAGGGAGCTTCAAATAACAAATCAATTGTTTGAACGCGAACTGCCGCAGGATTTTTCCATTACTCCTGCTTATAAAGAGGATTATAATATTCCGATGTTTAAATTGCATTTTTCTGAGAAGATAGCATATAAGGTCTATGATGAATTTCAGGAAAAGTATATTAAAAAATTAGAGGACGGCACGCTGGAAGTATCTTTCAGATACCAGCTCAGTGACTGGGCGTTCCTTTACCTGCTTTCATTTGGCGAATATGTTGAAGTAATTGAGCCTGTTGAAGCAAGGAATATTTTAAAGGAAAAGGCAAAAAAGATACTCGCCATGTACGGATGAATTATAACTGAAACAGCAGCGTACAGTTGAATTTTGCCATATCTTTGGGAAAGTAAATTAATAAGAAAAAGGATACCGCAGGAAGGTATACGGGGAGAAAATAAAAAATGGAAGTTCAAAACAGAGAATTGTATTTACAGCATATGAATGATGAGTACAGGAGAAAGCATTATCCGGAAGGCTCCGTGTTTATGGCCCATAAGAAGGCGCAGAAAGGGGTCAATGCGGGCCTGAACCTGTTTATTATAGGCGTTTTCCTGGCAGGCAGCGTGGCAGGACTTGTATGGTCCATAAACAGGGTGCTGGAATTCATCCGGGATGAACAGGAGGATATGCTGGGAGTTGGAATCGGGCTTTGTGTCTTTTCCCTTTTGCTGATTCTTGGATTCGGAACGCTTATTTTTGTAATGATAAAAGGTATGGGAAAAAGTGTGGATGACTGGATCCGCATCGTTGCAAAGACAGGCGGCCTGAGTGAACAGGAGGTGCGGGAATCAGCCAGGGCGCTCCAGGAAGAACTGTTGGGCCGTTGCCCCGGAATCGATACCGCCGGCGGCGCCGTACTGGCGGAGTGAGAATGAGAGGAGAATAATTGTATGAAAGCGAGAGACAAATTTGGATGAAATAATTTTTGCAAATAATAACTTTGTTTGTCACAACTGGTCAGAAACATTGTCTAATAAGGTATAATATAAAAAATGGAGGTATTAGCATGCAAAATAAAGAGCCGGAATTGATTGACCAGGCGGTAAACGGCGATAAAAAAGCATTGGAAACTCTTCTTCTAAGTGTTCAGGATATGCTTTATAATCTTTCACTGCGAATGCTGGGAAGCCCTCAGGATGCAGAAGATGCCGTGCAGGAAATCATGATTAAAATCATTACACAGTTATCGACGTTCCGAAAGGAGAGTGCCTTTTCCACATGGGCTTACCGTGTAGCTGCAAATTATCTTATCAACTGTAAAAAGTCAATGTTTGCACAGCGGCCATTGAGTTTTGAATTTTATGGCGAGGACATCAATATGGGGTTTGTCCCAAATACAGAGGATTTACTGCAAGGGGTGGAGGAGGAAATACTGGCAGATGAATTAAAGGCTTCCTGCACCAATGTCATGCTTCAGTGCCTGGATCCTGAAAGCCGCTGTATCTATGTGCTGGGGCTGATGTTTAAGGCAGACAGCAGGGTATGCGGCGAAATCTTAGGGTTAACTGCCGAAGCCTACCGTCAGCGGCTTTCACGCATCCGTAAAAAGGTAGCTGCATTTTTAGGGGAATACTGTGGGCTTTCCGGTACAGGTAAGTGTAACTGTCAGAAACGTGTGGGATATGCAATCCTGACGCACAGACTTAATCCCGGGAATCTTGAATACAGCTCCCAGGAAAAGCTGGACCATTCTGATACTGCAAAATTTACAGAAGCGATGGAAGAGATGGGCAGACTGTCCGGTGTTTTCACTCAGCTGCCTCAATACCGTTCTCCTTTAGATGCAAAGAGTTTCCTTAAAAAGCTGCTGAAATCCGGCAGTATGGATGTGATCAGGGCGGAGGTATAGATAGCACGGAGATATAAATAGCACGGGAACCTACATAAACGATGAAAGAAGAAAATGGATTTTCACCAAGATTGAGGAGAGATGTTTTTATTGGAAAAATGTTACTGTAAAAGATAATTGTGAATGTTATATCAATGCATAAAGAAGGTTTTATTTGAAACAGATTCTTAAGAAAAGGTCTGTTTCTTTTTTTGTCAAACTTGTGAAAATTAACAGCTGATTAATAGAGCATAAATAAAAGAATCCGGTCGCCACAACACTTCGATTTGATAACTCAAAAAATCGGAGATAGAAAAAGGCAGCATATAACAAAACAAGAGAAGAAAAGAAATGATATCAGAAAATATGATATGGGAAATCTGTTTTTGTATATTTTTGATTTTCTTATTTCATTAAAATGAATTCAGTATATTCATTATGAGGAAGTTCGTTAAATGACTGGAGGAGAAAAAATGCTGGAATTGAAAAAATTATTCGGAGAGGAAACCGGAGTGTCAGAGGAATTCAAGGCGGACTGGGAAGCGGAGAAAATTGATTTTTATGAGGATGTGGCTTATGGAATGGGCGGGGAGCATCCCATGTATCTGGATCTTATGATACCTCAGGAAAAGACGGAGAAAAAACGTCCCGTTATAATCTGGGTGCATGGCGGCGGATGGAGCATTCCTGAGCTGACGAAAAAATACCGTCCTGTGAACGCCCTGGTACAGGCATGCCGCATGGGCTTTGTCTGCGCCAGCATTGAGTACCGGCTGGTAACGGAGAAACCCTTTCCCGCGCCGATAGAAGACTGCAAGTGCGCCGTGCGTTTCCTGAAAGCACATGCCGGGGAACTGGGAATTGATCCGGACTGCATCGGTATCTGGGGAGAATCGGCCGGAGGACAGCTGGCGGCGCTGGTGGGCGCTTCCTATGGTAATCCCCGCCTGGAAGGAAACGGCGGGTGGCAGGAATACAGCAGCGAGGTCAAAGCAGTCTGTGACTGGTACTGCGGCGGGGATATGACGCACATGGGGGCGTATGTCTGTCCGGAAGTACAGGCGCGGGCGGAGGAACTGGGCATCCGGCTGACTCTCATGCCCGGGCAGCTGGAGAAGCAGAAGGATCCAAAGAGTTCAGCCCAGAGGGAAATTTTTGAGCAGATGTTTGGAGTGCCCGGCAGCCAGGCCCCTGAGCTTTCCATGGATATCAGCCCGATTTTTTATGTGGATCAGAAACAGCCGGCGTACCTTTTGATGCACGGAGACTCTGACCAGGCGGTAACGCCGGAATTTTCCTATAATTATTATGACGCCCTGCTCAAATACGGCCATGATGCCACCTTTGTCCTGGTTCCCAGACAGGGGCATGGTTTCTTTAAAGGAGAAGGGTATTATGATATCGTACTGAATTTCTTTAAAAAGAAGCTGGTGCCGTAACCGCAGAAAGAAAGGAAAGCTCATGAGACAGCCTGTTTACTATGAAGAACTGAAAGAAATAGAAAAGCTTCCGGTTGCTCTCCCAAAGGTGGCCGGTCCGCTTCCCAATACAGATGAATCCTATCCCTTTAATGCCGCAAACCGTCAGCAGAAGCCGTTTGATCTGGCAAAATACGGTTATGTGGAAGAGGAATATCTCATCAGCGGATATGCCAATGTATATGAATATCATGACGTGGGGCTGTATCCGAAAATCCGTTGTCAGGATGGAAGCTACTGTACGCGAATTCTGGTACGCCGTCCCAGGGATCCCCATAAACAAAGTGATTTCGCCATACTGGAGATTTTTAATTACGCCGGGGCGGAACGCGCCTTTGCAGGCTGGGGATACTGCGCAGAATATATACTTTCCAGGGGAGATGTATGGGTGGGCATTACCATACGGCAGAACGCTGTTGATAATTTGAAAAAATTTGACGCAGTAAGGTACGCCGCTCTTGGTTTCCCCAATCCTGTTCCTTTGGACAAAAGAAAACAGGGCAGGACGCTGACAGGGGAAATGGAGACGAAGGAGAGCGGAGAGTTTGAAAGCGGGCTGGCTTACGATGCCATGAGTCAGGCGGCGGCGCTTCTAAAATCAAAAACGCTGCAGAATCCTTTGTACGGCAGCAGCATTTCAGGAAAAGCCGCCAGATATGTGATCGGCATGGGGGCGTCAGGCTGTGATCTGTCCCTTTATGCAGCCGCGCTTCAGCCGTTTGCTACGATTGACGGCAAAAACCCCTGTTTTGACGGCTTTCACATCCATATGACCGGTTATCCCGGCTGCATCAGCAACGGAGAGACGTGTTTTGAAGCCAATGATGACAGATGCAAAATTATGACCAATGTGCCGCTTGTCTGGACACAGACCATGGGAGACATGCGGGGCGGCGGTATACATCCCAGTTATTCTTATATGTACCGCTGGCCGGACAGCGATCTTCCCGGGCGGCAGCACAGGCAGTACGAAATAGCGGGCGCCGCTTTGGGTATGGACTGGGATATGGCGGTCTGTCCCTGTGCAGAGGATCTGCAGAAGTATAATGGGGAGGGGAAGGAATATCCCCTGGAACGTCATTTTGGGGAAATTCCGTTCCATTATGTAATCAGGGCAGTGCTGGATCATCTGAAAAAATGGATCCGGTACGGGATTCCCGCACCGAAATCAGCCTATATCGAAATGGAAGGGGAATATCCGGATGCGGATTTCGTGCTGGATGAGCATGGCAATCCCAAAGGCGGCGTCCGTTCTCCCTACGTGGATGTTCCCGTTTGTACCTATACCTGGAAGGATGAACCGGGTGCCGTCCGCAATATAATCACGCCTTTTTCCGCTGAAAAACTGAGGACGCTTTATCCAACCCACGATGTATATCTGCGGAAGGTTGTAAAATCGGTTATGGAGATGATCCAAAACGGATTTCTCCTCCCGGAGGATGCTTCGGAAATTATTATGGAAGCAATGGACGCTGCTGTTCCGGAATAACAAGGAGGCCGTTTTTATATGAGGGAACAATATGGGAATCCCGTATTTGGCAGGGTGACGCAAGAGTATCCGGTTGCCGATACGGAATATGGAAAAGTTGCAGGAGAAAACAGAAACGGCATAGCCGTGTTCCGGGGAATCCCCTATGGCGGCAGCTGTGATGGGAACAACCGTTTTTTGCCGGCCCGTGAACCAAAGGCCTGGACAGGTATCAGAGACTGTAGAAAAAACGGTCCCATTGCAGTGCAGGAGGGCGGCAGTATTACCGCAAGCTGGGATTTCGGCAATTATTTCAGCGGCGGGAATCCGGAGCCCTTCGGCTGTAATCAGGAGATCAGGGGAGAAAACTGCCTGGTTTTGAATGTTCTCACACCGCAGCCGGGAGAAGGAAAACGTCCTGTTATCGTATATATCCATGGAGGCGGTTTTGCATCCGGCTCAGGGACTACGGTATTGGGGGCGGATGGGCTGGTGAGAGAGCAGGATATTGTTCTTGTGGGAATAAACCACAGGTTAAATGCCTTTGGTTTTCTTTACCTGGGTGAAATAGAGAAAGATTTCCTGGAATCAGGCACAGCCGGAATGACTGATCTGGTGCTTGCTCTGAAATGGGTACATAAAAATATCGGATTTTTCGGCGGGGATCCTGAGAATGTAATCGTTATGGGAGAATCCGGAGGAGGCATTAAAATCGCCACACTGTTAGCCATGCCGGAAACCGCTTCCCTGATAAAAGGGGCTGTGATGGAAAGCGCCTTCGGAAAGCCGGGAAGGTATACAACTGATATGGCTGCGGATACCACGGCGCATTTTCTGTACCAGCTGGAAATTAAAGATAATGTGATTGCCAGGCTGCAGGAACTGCCGGATTCCCATATCTGCGGCGCGGCTTTTTCCCTTGGGCCTTTTGCCTTTGAACCGGCAGCCGACGGAATCCACCTGCCGTTTAATGCAAAAGACGGTTTCCCCATGGTGAATCCTCAGGTGCCGATTATTGTCGGTTCCTCTGAGGATGAACTGGCGGCATTTGCTTCGGAACAGGAACATAAAATTCAGACGGAGGAGGAGATGATCCATGCTATAGTAAACGGCTGCGGCCCGGGATGGATGCGGCTGCCGGAAACCACGCCTTCCAAAGCACGGGAACTGATCCGTGTATTTCGAAGCATGGACAGAAAGGGAGACGACAATGCACATCTGCTCATGAAAATCTGTACCATGTGCGGACCATTAGAACAGGCGGCATTTGAGCACGCGGTATACTGCTCCGCACAGAATGCGGGAAGTGTCTTCCGGTATCTGAACGCCTATGATGCGCCACACAGGGTAATTCCTGAAAAAAGGTTTTCCTGGCATGGAGCGGATCTTCCCCTGCAGCTTCGGATTGTGCTGCACCCGGAAAGCGAGGCGGTATCGAAGCGGCTGGCAGCTTTTCTGGGCGCCTTTGCCAGGACAGGAGATCCGTCCCTGCCTAATCTGAACTGGGCACCATTTTCCGCCGCCTGTGAAACAATGATAATTGATGATTGCTGCAGAATAGAATGTGATCCTACGCGGCCTTACCGTGAGGCAATGTCTTTATAAGAAAAGGAGCCAGTATAATGGATGATATGAAAGCTTTATTTGAAAAAATGCGCGCTAAAATGGATATGGTCAGAAGTGTTTTCGGAGAGGAAAATCTGGCGGCGGTTCCGCTGTTTGAGAATTGTCTGTGCTATCCCATGGATCTGCTTACAGAGCTTGCAGGTATGGCATGTGAAATTGAAGAACTGGATTCCCCGGAAGAGATCAGTTCCCGGCTGGAAGCCTTCCGGGAACTGAGGCTGAAAATTGAAAACAGGAAGCAGGAACGTCCCAGGCTCATGCTGTGGCCGGAAAACAGGGTGCCCTCGCTGACGGAATACACGGATAATTCTGCATACAGGTATAACCACAATCCCGATTTTGCCCCTTTTATGTATGAAATGCTTGTGCCGGAGGAGGTGACGCCGATGGGCGCGATCATTCTGTGCGCCGGCGGGGATCACGGCTTTACCGTTTTGTGCGAGGGTTATCAGGTGGCCAGGGACTTCAACCAAATGGGCTATCAATGCTTTCTTCTTTTGAACCGTACCAACTTAAATCCCTGGAGCGGCAAAGAGGCGGGAGCGGATGCGGCAAGAGCCATACGCATAGTCAGGGCAAATGCGGAAAAATATCGTGTGAAGAAAAACCAGATCGTATTTGCTGGCTTTTCCAACGGCGGACTGACGGGAGAGGCCTGCATCCGTTATTATTCCGGGGAACAGAGAATGTCGGAGGTGTTTCCTGATTATGAGGAGGATGCGCTGGATCAGGTCAGCGCATCAATGGATGCTTTTCTCTGTATTTACGGACCGAGGATGAATCATGAAACCTTTGATTATAGCAGAGTGGTATATCCCCCGGTATTCCATGCGGTGGGACTCGAAGATTTTAACATGGATAATATAAATAAACTGTATCCGGATCTGGTCAGCCATGGCGTGACGGTTGAAATCCATACCTTTTCCGGTGTGCCCCATGGTCAGGCCGGGCGGAAGTTGCTGGACGGATATGTAAAGTATCCTAATTTTGAAATGTGGGAGCTACTGGCGGAGCAGTTTATGTGGAATATACTGGGAAAAGAGCAGCGGGATTTGTTTCAGGATTGATTATGTGATAAAATCTGAATGGTGAATTTCAAATCTGTTTTCGGGGAAAAGGATTTACAGAGAGGATGGACCGGAGACTGCAGAAATAAAAGCGGAAAGCATAAATCTGCAGAAGTGAATTGCATTAACAGGGGGGATAGTAGTTGCGGAGTAAAAAAAGATCCATAAAAAGATATCTTCTGATAGGAGGTATCGGCGGTTCCGTTTTGCTGCTTTTGCTTTTACTGTGTTTTGGTGGATATATCATATTGCAGTACCGCCATGTGTATAAGAGGGACCATGAGATTATGACTTCGGATTATGCACAGCAGCTTGCGCAGGATATCAGCTCTATGGAAGCCTATATTAAGAATCTGTATGGAAATAATGTGCACTATCAGATATTGAAACGTTCCCAGATCACGGAAAGCCAGTGGATGCTTGCTTCTTATTACCTGAACAATAATTTCAGCAGCAGGGCAGACAATCTGGACTATTTTGGCGGCATTTTTTATTATGATAAGGCCTGGGATTCCCTGCACAGCGAATTCAGCGGATTTACTTTTACAGGAGACAGCTATCGTTTGAACCAGGCAATTAAGCAGGAAGCACGCGCCCATATGGATGAAAAGATGCCTTATAAAGAAATAATGACCTATGAGGGAGAAGCTTATCTGCTGTATATCCTGGGAGATCGGGGGAAGCTTCTGGGGTATACGGTTAACCTGTCCCAATATTTTGTGTTGAGAGAAAATATGCAGCTTGTGATTTCTGACGGGGAGGGGAATATCCTGGTAAATCAGGGAGATATGCTTCTGGAGGAAGAGGCCATTGCACAGAAGCTAAGGAGCAATACGGAGAGAGCAGGTTTAATGTATATGATTTCCAGGAAGGATCTGGAGGGAGAGAATCTCCGTATCCTGCTGGTACATAAGGATGAAAAGCTTGCTTTCTGGAACCAGATGGAGTTCTGGCTGTTATTCATTTTAATTCCGCTGACAGCTTTTGCTGTCCTTTGGAATGTATACCGGTTTGTAAAGCGGATTATTTATCAGCCAATCGATCACTTTGTGCACCGCCTTACAGAAATGAAAAAAGGAGAGCTTCCTGAAAATTTCGGGGAAGCGGGAAAGGAAAACCAGCTGGAGGAAATCCGGCTGATCAATGAAAAGCTGGATGAGCTGATCACGGAAATGGGCAAACTGGAGCAGGAAAGATACGAAAAGGAGAAAGAGGCCAACGCGGCTTTATTACAGTATTATCAGCTGCAGGTCAGGCCTCACTTTTTCCTGAACTGTTTGAATATTGTGGCCTCATTGCTGAATGAAAATGATGTGGACACGGTAAAAACAATGATTTATGCCGTTTCCAGGCATTTCCGATATGTATTTCAGGATTCGGACAGTCTGGTTACGCTGGCAGAGGAGATAGAGGAGGTGAAAGCCTACTGTAATATTTATATTATCAGAAACGCAATGCCGATTCTTCTTCAGATACAGCTGGACGAAGAGGACGAGTCCTATCAGGTGCCTATTTTATGTATTCAGACTTTTGTAGAGAACTCCATAAAACATGCGGTGAGTAAAAACAGGGTGCTTTCCATTTCCATTATGGCAGACAGAATAGAGGATGAAGAACAAAGGTATATCAGAATCCGGATATCGGATAATGGAGAGGGATACCAGCCGCAGCGGCTGGAGGAGCTGAACAGGCCTGTAACGCAGTTCCAGTATCATTCCAGGCAGGTTGGGGTTGATAATATAAAGTACCGGATATATTTGCTATATGGAGAAAGGGCGAGGCTCTATTTCTATAATAGTCCCACAGGAGGGGCTGTTACGGAGATACTGCTGCCCCGGGAAGAAAATGAACATACTGATAATCGATGATGAAAAAACAATATTAAAAACAGTATATTCCCAGCTTATGGAAATGGAGCTGGGAATGGAAAGAATTGATACGGCAGACAGCGCCGGAGAAGCGAAGGAATGTATGAAAAAATACCATTATGATATTTTCCTTTGTGATATTGTCATGCCTGAAATGGACGGCATTACTTTTGCAAAATGGGTGCTTGAGGAGCATTCGGATGTAAAAATTATTTTCCTGACGGCATATGCGGATGTGAAATATATGAAGGAAGCAATTTCCATGCAGAGCTTCGATTATGTACTTCAGCCTGTCAGTACGGAGGAGTTAAAAAGTGTTGTGGAGCGGGCGGTATCCCAGATTAAGATTGAGAGAAAAAACCTGGAGCTGATGAATAAAGGCGCCTTTTTTCAGACCTATGAAGAGAATATTCTTGAAGTGGGAGCGCTGCAATATCTGGAAGGCAGGAATACGGATGATTCCTATATCCGCAGATTGATTTCTTACCATAATATTAACAATGCAGGAGAATCGGTTTATTTGCCGGTATTGATACAGGTGCTGAAGACGCAGAAGCATCTGGAAAAAATTGAAAAGCCTATCCTGCGGCTGATTTATCAGAATATCCTGGACGAGGTATTCCAGGAGCTAGGAGTTTACAGCATTGTCATGCTGGAGGAAAACAGTACGGATTTCGCCATGCTTTTATATTGGAAACGGGAGCTGGCTTATGAAAGGGAGGTAATTGCAGATAAGCTGGAGAGCTTCCGCATTCTGTCCTTCCGCGTCCTTCTGACCACAATGGCAATATACTGCGGCAATGTCTGCGGGCCGGCTGAACTGCCCAAATATTCGCTGCCTTTATTCCAGGCCCAAAGAGATAATGTGCGTCAGGAAAGCCGGGTATTTCTGCCGCGGGAAAATGAGAAAGAGGCAGGCAGCAATTCTTACAAGCTTCAGCTGAATATCTGGAAAAAGCTGTTGGAGCAGGAGCAGTTCCAGGACTTCAGGGACAGCATCCTTTCTTATATAAGCAATGACTACCGCGGACGTATGAATGCGTCAGGCATGATGAACCTGCATCAGAGTATAACGCAGCTTTTACTGGCATATCTGGTAAACCATCAGATTGGAAGCGATGTGATTTTTGATGAGGAGCTGCCTTATCTGACCTATATGAACGCCTGGCAGAGGTATGACCTGTTTGAAAAGGCGATGACCCATATCACTGAAAAGCTGCAGAAGCTTATCGGCAGCAAGGATACCAGGGATGTGGTGCAGGAAACCATCAAGTATATCAGGCAGCATCTGGACAGCGATGTGTCGGTATCGGAAATTGCGGAATTTGCCGGGATGAATCCTGAATATTTAACAAAGCTGTTTAAAAAGAATACGGGTTATACCTTAAAGGAATATATCGTGAATGAAAAAATGGAGTCGGCCAAAATGTTGCTGGCCACAACAACATTACCTGTAACCCTCATATCCAGCCATGTGGGGTATGGGAATTATTCCAATTTTACCAGAAGCTTTAAGCAGCTGACAGGCTGTACCCCCATGGAATACCGGAAGTCGGCCGCGAATCAGAAAATGCAATAAACCTTCTCTGATTTTGCATATTTTTCCCTCCCTGATTTGACTAGAATAGGCTTATCAGTTGAATGACTTAATCAATAGGATAAGGGAGGTAATGTAATGAAAAAGAAGCTGTTGTCACTGATTCTGGCCGCTGTAATGGCAGGTTCTTTGGTTGGCTGCGGTTCAAAAGCGCCGGCCGCAGCTGCGTCTTCGGAAGCCGGGAGCGCAGAAGCACCGGCGACAGGGGCTGCGGACACGGCAGAAAGTGCAAAAGGCTTTGCGGCAACGGGAAATCCGGAGGAATGGCCCACAATTACGGTACAGGTGCCTGTACTGAGCGAAATGGCGGATGAGCAGATGGTTGAGGATGCCTTAAACGAGTATCTGGTATCCATTAACGCCGGCGTAAAGGCCGATATGGTACAGATGACTTTAGGAGATCTGTCTACCCAGCTGACTCTGATGCTGTCTGACAACCAGCAGCCTTTGGACCTGTTTTGCTGGAGATTCTATTCTACACTGGACGGATGCGTGAAAAATGAGCAGTGCATCCCATTGGACCAGTATCTTGATGTCTATCCCGATTTATGGGAAATGTATCCTGAAAATGTGCTGAAAACGCAGCAGATCAGCGGCGTGCAGTATGCGGTTCCTTCTGTGGACAGCTACGCAACCTATGATGTCTATGCTTTGAGAAAAGATGTGGCTGAGGATCTTGGCATTGCCGGCAGAGACGGAGAACGGATCACTTTGGATGAGATGACGCAGATCATGAAGGATGCCAAGGAAATCCATCCGGAATTTGCCTATATGGTGAATACCAACAACGAAGCGGTTATCGGCATCGACAGCCTGGGAAACAGCAACTGGCTGGGTGTTCTGATGAACCGGGGCGTGGGCACGAAGGAAATTGTAAATCTCTATGAAACGGAAGAATGGCGTAATTTCTGCATCCGTATGAAGGAGTGGAAGGATGCCGGAGTGATGATGGATGATCCGTTAAATAACGAGATGACAATTACTCAATATAATAACGGCGTTTCCGCAGGCTGTTACCTTGGCGGGTATAGCCCGGATTACATCAAGGCTCTGATCGCTTACAGCCCTTACGAGCCCATTGAATTCCAGCTGACGGACATGGTTGGCACAAGCGCTTCCGTACTGGGCGGCTGGATGATCTCCACCGTCTGCAAGAACCCGGATGCAGCCATGAAGATGATGTACCTGATGGCAACCGATGAAAATGTGGCCCGCTACTTTATTCTGGGAATTGAAGGCGTGCACTATACCGTGGATGAAAAGGGCATTGCCCGCCGTCCTGAAGGCGTTACCCAGAACAACAGCACATGGAACCAGGATTGTCCCTGGTTTTACCCGAACCAGTGCCTGAGCATTCCGCTGGAAACAGAAATGACAACCTATTATTCTGATATGCTGGATGCCCCGGACCATGCAAAGTTCTCTGAAGCTATGGGCTTTGTATTTGACAGCGCCCCGGTTTATGACCAGATGGCGGCATGTACCACGGTTGTGGCGGAATACAGGGACGCCCTGTTATACGGCCTTGTGGATGTGGATTCCTATCTTGAAAAGTTCAACGAAGAGCTGAAGGCAGCAGGAATTGACGAAATTATTGCAGAAGAACAGAAGCAGTTCGATGCATGGCTTGCCGTACAATAAACTGACAAACAGCATTAAGATGTGTTGCCGGCTGCAGACGGCTATGGCTGGCATTTATTCCCGCGGGCAACGAGCCGGGCGGACATGCCCGCATGTCCATCTGGCGACTGCCGCGAGGGTTAAATATCCTGCCGCTTGCGGCGCTGCAAGCTTGATGCCCGCTGCTTGCGGCAGGGTATTTGACTGTGCACTTTATTTCCAGGACGGAAGGGAATGATGAGATGATAACTAAGAATATGAACGCAGCTGAAAAAAAGGCTGTAAAGAAAAGTCAGACATTGAGAAAGCTTCGGAAATATGCCCCGCTTTATCTTTGCGCACTGCCGGGATTTATATACCTGATCATTAACAATTATCTTCCCATGGGAGGCCTGATTCTTGCATTCAAGAAATACAGCTTTGCCAAGGGAATTATCAAAAGCCCCTGGAACGGATTGAGTAATTTTACGTATCTGTTCGGTTCCAAATGGGCTAAAATCATGTTCCGCAATACCATAGGATACAATGTTCTATTCCTGTTTTTAGGTACTGTTTTTGCAATCTTTGTTGCAATCCTTTTGAATGAGGTACGAAAGAAAACAGCACAGCAGGTATATCAGACCACCATACTGATTCCCCATCTGGTGAGTACGGTTCTGATCGGTTATCTGGTATATGCCTTTTTATCCAGCACGAACGGCTTTGTAAACAAAGGAATTCTGGAACCGCTGGGGAAAGAAGGAATCCAGTGGTATACGGAAGCTAAATACTGGCCTTTTATCCTGACCATCGTGCAGCTGTGGAGAAGCTTCGGTTTCCAGAGTATTGTGTATTTTGCAACCATTATCGGATTTGACAAAACCTATTATGAGGCGGCAGTGGTGGACGGCGCCACCACATGGCAGCAGATCACAAGGATTACGCTGCCGTTGCTGAAGCCCACAGTGATTATCCTGACCATTATGGCGCTGGGAAGAATGTTCGCTTCTGATTTCGGGTTATTCTATCAGGTGCCTCAGAACAGCGGCCTGCTTTATTCCACAACCACCACCATTGACACCTTCGTATACCGCACGCTGATGCAGGATCATGACGTGGGAAGATCTCTGGCGGCAGGCTTTATGCAGTCCGTACTTGGCTTCTTTGTGGTCATGCTGACCAATGCCATTGTACGCAGGACAGAGCCTGACAGCGCGTTGTTCTAAGGAGGAGGAAAATAAATATGGCTGGTACGAATAAAGGTTTTCGCATATTTGCGAATATAATAATGATACTTTTGATGCTTTGCTGTCTGCTGCCGTTCATCCTGTTGATTACGGCGTCCATTACAGATGAAGCAACCCTGACGCTTTACGGCTATTCTTTTTTCCCGAGAAAAATTAATTTCCGTGCCTATGAGTATCTGTTCCAGGCTGCGGGCAAGATTACCAGGGCCTATGGGGTGACAATTCTGGTTACATTGGTGGGAACTACGCTGAATGTGACGATGACAATGTTCATGGCTTATCTGCTGTCCAAGCAGGATTTGCCGGGAAGGAATTTCCTGTCCTTTTTCATCTTTTTCACGATGCTGTTTTCCGGCGGTATGGTTCCTTCCTATATTATTTGGAGCCAGTACATGCATGTGGGGGACAGCCTGCTGGGACTGCTGCTGCCGAACCTGGCGCTGGGAGCCTATAACGTCATTTTGATGAGGACCTATTTTACTACCAATGTGCCCAAGGATATCCTGGAGGCGGCGGAGATGGATTCCTGCGGGGAACTGGGGATGCTGTTTCGGATTGCGCTTCCCCTTTCCAAGCCCATGCTGTCCACGGTAGCGCTGTTTTCCGCGCTGGCTTACTGGAATGACTGGATTAACGGCCTGTATTATCTGACCAGAAGAAGTGATTTGTATTCCATCCAGAACGTGCTGAATTCCATGATGAACAACGTACAGTTCCTGAAGGAAAATACGCTGGATGCGGGCAGCGCCCAGATTACGACACAGATCCCCACATCCGGGGTAAGAATGGCGATTGCGGTAATTTCCGTTGTCCCGATAATGATTATCTATCCCTTCTTCCAGAAAGCGTTTATTAAGGGGATTGTAATCGGCGGTGTGAAGGGCTAGTACAGGACGGATGGTAAACAGATAAGAAAAGGAGCCAAAAGACTATGACAGTAGACAGTAAATTAATCCACGATTCCCTTTATGCCCCCAACGGCGGCCATGTCCCCAAAGAGGGAGGCAGCTGTTCCATTCTTCTGAAGAAAAGATATACCAGCGTGGTTTTTTGCCCGGGCGAGCCTTTTGAAGGACAAAGGGGGCCCGGCTCCATGTATCCCCGCTGCATCTGTCTGGAGCATAACGGAGAAAAGAACGGAACGCTTCTGGCCACCATGGAATATTATACGCAGACAACCCCTGTTTTCCCGATTTATGAAAGTACGGATGACGCGCACAGCTGGCATTACTTAAGCTGTGTTGAGGATACGCAGCTTGGGTACGGATGCCGCTTCCAGCCGCACCTGTTCGAGCTGCCCTGTGATATGGGGGCGCTGAAAGAGGGAACAATTCTTTGCGCCGGCAATATGATTCCGCAAGATATGGGCACTACCGCCCTGCATCTGTATAAAAGCGTGGATGCGGGAAAAACCTGGGAGTTTGTCAGCGAAATTATAAAAGGGGAAAGGGATGAAAAGCATATCATGGGCCTGCCTGTATGGGAACCCTTCCTGCTGCAGTCCCCTGACGGAAAGCTGTTCTGTTATTATTCGGATGAACGGTATAAGGATCATGGAAATTATAACCAGCTTCTGGCGCATAAGGTATCGGAGGACGGCGGCTATACCTGGGGAGAAGAGAAAATCGACGTTGCTTTTCCTGATGGAATACTCCGGCCCGGCATGCCTGTGGTGGATTATCTGCCGAACGGGAAATTTATTATGGTCTATGAAATGGTAAACCAGGACAGAATCCCTGTATATTTCAGGATTTCCGATTCCATGGATGACTGGGGGGAGCCTGATTCTATGGGCAATCCGGTGATTGCGGCCGATGGCAGTTATCTCACTGGCACGCCCTATGTGGCATGGATTGACAAGGGAGGAAAGGACGGGACAATCCTGGTGACAGGAAGAGGCTTTTCCCATATTTTTGCCAATTCAGAGCTGGGGATGGGCTTCTGGGAAAAGATGGACAGCCTGATTCCGATTGACAATAATTATAATTATACAGGCTACAGCCAGTGTATCCTTCCGCTTAAGGGAGGCAGGCAGATCCTGAATCTGAGCCCCTGTCAGATTTCAGACAGACAGGCGCTGATAGAAGCTGCGGTTGCAGATGTTTATGTACGGGCATAAGTGCTTCGGAGACAGAAAATGCCACAGTGGATCTCGGAAAATGAATATTTTAGCAGGAAAGAAAGTTTTAAGATAGGGTTATCGATAAAAAAGCAGGAGGAAGTACTATGAAAAAGAAACTGGTATCACTTATCCTTGTTGCGGCAATGCTGGGAACGCTTATAGGCTGTGGATCTGAGCCTGCAGGGAATGGATCGGCCGGCGCGTCGGGCCCGGCGGAAAGCACGGCAGCTGCACAGGGAGAATCGGCCCAGCCGCTTGAAGCATCTGAAAACCCGGATGAGTGGCCGGTGATTGCTGTGCAGTCGCTGAGCTATGACATGCCGGATGAAACAATGGTTGAAGACGCATTAAACGAGTATCTGGTATCTATTAACGCAGGAGTGAAGGTGGATCTGATTGGCATTAACTTCGGCGACCTTGCAACGCAGATGACACTGATGCTGTCCGATAATCAGAACCCGCTGGATGTGTTCTGCTGGAGATTTTATTCCAACGTGGACAGCTGTGTAAAGAATGAGCAGTGTATTTCCCTGGATCCTTACAAGGATGTGTACCCGGATCTTTGGGAAATGTATCCGGAAAAAGTATTAAAGACGCAGCAGGTTTCCGGCGTTCAGTACGCAGTCCCTTCCGTTGACAGCTACGCAACCTATGAGGTGTATGCCTTACGAAAGGATATAGCGGAGGAACTGGGGATTGCCGACAGGGACGGCGAGCGCATTACGCTTGATGAGATGACGCAGATCATGAAGGATGCCAAGGCGATTCATCCGGAATTTTCCTATATGGTAAATACCAATGATGAAGCCGTACTTGATATCGACAGCCTGGGAAATCCCAACTGGCTTGGCGTTCTGTTTAACCGCGGCGTTGATAATACTGAAATAGTAAATCTTTATGAAACTGAGGAATGGCGTGATTTCTGCTATCGGATGAAGGACTGGAATGAAGCGGGCTTACAGCTGGATGATCCTCTGAATAATGAAAGAACCATCACACAGTATAATAATGGTGTGGCGGCAGGCTGCTACCTTGGCGGCTACAGCCCCGACTATATCAAGGCGCTGATTTCTTACAGCCCCTATGAACCCATTGAATTCCAGCTGACGGATCTGGTGGGAACCAGTGCTTCCGTACTGGGCGGATGGATGATTTCCACTGTCTGCAAAAATCCTGATGCAGCCATGAAGATCCTGTATCTGATGGCAACCGACGAGGTAGTTGCAAGATATATGATTCTGGGCATTGAAGGCCATAATTACACGGTGGATGAAAATGGGATTGCCCGGTTCCCGGAAGGGGTAGACGCCAACAATGCCACCTGGAATATGAACGGCCCCTGGTATTATCCCAACCAGTGCCTGAGCCTTCCTCTGGAAGTGGAAATGTCCACCTATTATACCGATATGCTGGATGCTCCCAATCACGCAAAATTCTCAGAAGCTATGGGCTTCATTTTTGACAGCGCTCCGGTATATGATCAGATGGCAGCCTGTACAACGGTTGTGGCGGAATACAGAGACGCCCTGTTGTATGGCCTGGTAGATGTGGACTCTTACCTTGAGAAATTCAACGAAGAGCTGAAGGCCGCAGGAATCGATGAGATTATTGCAGAAGAGCAGAAACAGTTCGACGCCTGGCTTGCTGCACAGTAAGAAGGTATTAATAAAAACAGGAAGCTGCCGGCTATGGGAAACTGTGGCCGGCGCTTTTGTATTTCCGGCGCTGGAAATGCTGACTTATCCATAGTCAGAAAATGTGATTAACTGCATCTGAAAATGAATATTCTTCAATGTAAGGAACGTATAGAATGAATTTAACCATTACAGGGCAGCCGAAGGCTGAACTGTAACATTTAATAAGAAGAAAACCGATGCTGCGGTTTTCTTAAAAATGTAAAGGAGAACATTTTATGAAAAAGAAACTGATTTCACTGCTTTTGACTGCAGCGATGCTGGGAACACTGGCCGGCTGCAATAGCCAGACTGCAGAGGCGCCGGCGCCCGGAAAGGAAACGGAATCATCCGTTATGTCAGCCGCCGGAGAAACTGCAGAAGGTTCAGCTTCAGCTGATGTATTTGAAGCAGCCGAGAATCCGGATGACTGGCCGGTGGTAAGCGTTCAGGTTACATCTTTCAGTCCAATGCCGGATGAACAGTTAATTGAAGACGCAATGAATGAGTACCTGATTTCCATTAACGCCGGAGTAAAGGTGGATGCCATACAAATTGCCTTCGGTGATTTGGCCACGCAGATGACGTTAATGCTTTCAGATAATCAGAAGCCCCTGGATCTGTTCTGCTGGAGAGCCTATTCTACCGTGGATGGCTGTGTAAAGAACGAACAGTGTATTCCGATGGATAAATATCTGGATGTATATCCGGACTTATGGGAAATGTATCCGGATAATGTATTAAAAACGCAGCAGATCGGGGGAGTGCAGTATGCAGTCCCGGCCGTAGACAGTTATGCCACCTTCGAAACATATATGCTGAGAAAAGATGTAGCCGAGGATCTGGGGATTGCTGATCGCGACGGTGAGCGGATTACCATGGATGAAATGACTCAGATTATGAAAGACGCTAAGGCAATTCATCCGGAATATGCGTACATGATCAATACCAACAATGAACTGGCGATCAATATTGACAGCTTCGGCAATCCGAACTGGCTGGGAGTGCTGATGAACCGTGGTGTTGGCAATAAAGAGATGGTAAACCTTTATGAGACGCAGGAGTGGAAGGACTACTGCTATCGCATGAAGGAATGGAAAGAAGCCGGTTTAATGATGGACGACCCGCTGAATAATGAATTGACCTTTAACCAGTACAATAATGCAGTTGCTGCCGGCTGTTATATGGGCGGCTACAGTATAGATTATATCAGAGCCCTGAATGCCAGCAGCCCTTACGAGGCAGTATATTTCCCTCTGACAGATCTGACCGGAACCAGCGCTTCTGTGCTGGGCGGATGGATGATTTCCACAGTTTGCAAGCATCCTGATGCAGCCATGAAGCTTTTGTATCTGATGGCTACGGACGAGACGTTGGCACGTTATTTCATTTTGGGAGTGGAAGGACATAACTATACAATAGATGAGAAAGGGATTGCCCGTTACCCGGAGGGAATTGATGCAACAAATCAGACATGGATGTCCAATGTACCATGGTTCTTCCCCAACCAGTGCCTGAGTATTCCACTGGAAACCGATATGACGACTTACTATACCGATATGCTGGATGCCCCAAACCATGCGAAATTCTCTGAAGCAATGGGCTTTGTCTTTGACAGCGCCCCGGTATATGATCAGATGGCCGCCTGTGCATCCGTTGTATCAGAGTACAGAGGCGCTTTGCTGTACGGGCTGGTGGACGTGGATTCTTATCTGGAAAAATTTAATGAGGAACTGAAGGCTGCGGGGATTGATGAGATTATAGCGGAAGAACAGAAACAGTTTGATGCATGGCTTACAGCACAGTAAACGGAAAAAAACAAGCGTAAGCATATGGCCGGCTGCCGCCGGATATGTTACATAAAATAATGAGAGGGAAAAGGAGAGGGTATGGAAAACTTACAGGTTACAATAGAAACTGGAAAACTTCAGGGAATTCACGGATGGGATCCCAGAATTGCCGTATTCAAAGGCATTCCTTACGCAGCGCCTCCTGTAGGAGAGCTGCGCTGGAGGGCGCCGCAGCCTGCCGCAGGCTGGGAAGGCGTGAGAATGGCGGATCAGTACGGCCCTATCGCCTGCCAGCCCGTGCCGGGAAGTAATCCCAGGGAATTCTGGACCAGGGAAATTCATCCCACCGGCCCCGAATTTGAAATGAGCGAGGACTGCCTGTACCTGAATATATATACGCCCGCGAGGACAGGGGAGGAAAAGCTTCCGGTGCTGATGTATATCCATGGAGGCGGTTTTAAGGGCGGTTATCCCTATGAGATAGAGTTTGACTGGGAACATATGGCTCAGAAGGGCATCGTGGTGGTATCCATTGCTTACCGTCTGGGTGTCCTGGGATTTTTGGCCCATCCCTGGTTATCGAAGGAAGCGCCGGAGGATCCGAAGGGCAACTATGGGACCCTGGACCAGCTGGCCGCCTTAAAATGGGTAAAACGCAATATCGCCGCTTTTGGAGGGGATCCGGACCGGATTACCATTGCGGGGCAATCGGCGGGCGCTATGAGCGTGCAGAATCTGATGACCTCCCCCATGGCGGAGGGGCTGATGTGCGGCGCGATTATTGAAAGCAGCGTCACAGTGGCTTTTGCGGAAAAGGAAGACAGAAGCCATCCGCTGGAAAAGGCGGAAAGGGTTGGCGCAGAATTTTTTGAAAAGGCGGGATTTTGCAGTCTGGAGGAAGCGAGAAAAATGCCGGCAGAGGAGCTGGTGCGCCTGGAGGATGTGCTTTTAGGCCCCGGCATCCACTTCGAGCCCGCGATTGACGGTATACTGATTCAGGAATCCAATTTTGACGCCTATAAAAAGAACCATCATCATAAAATCCCGGTGCTGGCAGGTTATAACCGGGGAGAAGCGGAAGGCTTTTCCAGAGCCTTCGGCAAAACCATAGATACCGTGGCCGGACTGCGGGAGTATGCCGCTGGTTTTGGCGAAAAGGCGGAGGAATTCATGAGAATCAGCCGGGTGGAAAATGACGCGGATGCAAAGGCGCTGTTTTCCTGTGATGCCATGCTGGATTTGGTCGCAGGGGCCCGGATGTTCGGCTGCCTGCAGAGCAGCCAGGGCAGGGAAACCTATCTGTATGAGTTTGATGCGGATATCCCCGGCGAGGATCAGGCCGGCAGCTACCACGGAAGTGAGATGTGGTTTGCCTATGATAGCCTGGCAAGGTGCTGGCGTCCGTTTACCGGCCGGCATTATGATCTGGCGCGCCAGGTCAGCTCTTATTGGGTGAATTTTGTAAAAAACGGAAATCCCAACGGAACGGATACCATTGGGGAAGAACTGCCGGAGTGGAAGTCCTATACGGCGGAGAATGATTTTGTGATGGAATTTACGGACAAACCGGCTGAATCCCGTGTGAAAATTGATCCCCTTATGAAATTCAGAATCGATGATACATTGCAGAGGTAAAAAATATGAAAAGTGAAAATGAAATAGTTCAGAGCATCGCCGCGCAGGAATGCGCCGCCGCACAGCACCGCAGCGTGACATATTTTGAAGACGCTCCCTGCTACCCGATTGAAAAGCTGGTTAAGCTGCACGGCATGAGAAGAGAGATGCTGGAAGAACAGGATGAGGCAAAACAACGGCGGTTGGCAGCAGAATATCATGCTTTCATGGATACGCTGGAAAAGCTGCCGGATGCGCCTTCCCGCATTTATCTGTGGCCGGAGGGAAATATGCCGGCCACGGGGGAATATACGGAGAACCCGGGCCTGCGTTATAATCACGATCCGGAATTCAGGCCCTATATGTATGAATTCCTGCTGCCTGAGAAGGTGCAGCCAAAAGGGGCCGTCATTCTGTGCGCGGGCGGGGATCACGGGGACTGTGTGATCCATGAAGCCTACCAGAGCTGTCTGGACTTCAACCGGCTGGGCTATCAAAGCTTCATGCTTCTGAACAGAACCAACATGATGCCCTATACCGGCCAGGAATGCGGCGCAGATGCGGCAAGACTGATCCGCATGATTCGAAAGAATGCATCCAGGTATCGGATCAAAGAAAATCAGGTGGCCTTTGCAGGATTTTCCAACGGCGGGCTGACGGGAGAGGAATGTATCCGTTATTATTCAGGAAATCAGAAGGTAACAGATCATTTTCCCGGTTACGTTCCGGACGAACTGGATGAATACCGCGGAGCGCCGGACGCCTTCCTCTGTGTGTACGGTCCCCGCTGGGAAGGCAGAGAAATCGACTATACAAAGGTAGTATATCCTCCGGTGCTTTTTGCAGTGGGAATGGAGGATAAGGCCCTGGATAACCTGCATTGGGTATACAGAGATTTGCTCTCACACGGCATCCGGGCGGAGGTACATACCTTTACCGGCGTGCCCCACGGAAAGGCGGGGGTATCTGTGTTCGGGAACTATGATTACCCGAATTTTGAACTGTGGCTGCCCCTGGCGGATGCCTTTATGCAGAGAATCTATCAGAATAACAGGAGATGACATGAAAAATACAATTCACATTCATACCGAAAAGGTAAAATTCCCTACAGCACCGGAGTTTTATGGTTTATTTTTTGAAGATATCAACCACGCGGCTGACGGAGGGCTGTATCCTGAAATGATTCGGAACAGGGCGTTTGAGGATTCCCTGCTTCCCGAGGGCTGTACCACAGACCCTGATCAGAGGATTTTTGTAACGGAATACGGCTGGCCCGGCGCCTTCAATCATGGAGAAGGCATGGATGAGTGGGCGGCTGCGGTACCGGATACTGAAATCCCCGGATGGTATGCACAGGACGCCTCCTTTTCGCTTCTGACGGAAGGCACGCTCAATCCAAACAGGAAGGCTGCCCTGCGGACAACGTTCGCCCCGGGAGGAAAAATCTATAACATCGGATATTTCGGCGTGCCCGTAAAGGAGGGTGAGGAATACCATTTTTACTTTTTTGTGCAATCAGACGCGGCTGCGGGGCTTACCGTGGCGCTGGAGTCAGAGGAGGGCGTAAGCCTTGGGAGCAGCAGGCTTACGCTGCAAAAGAGCGGCGGCTATTTAAGGTACGACTGCGATCTGACGGCCTGCGGCACTGATTTTAAGGGCAGGATCAGTATTTCCTGCGACGGGGCCTGTACGGTTACCCTGGGATTCACTTCCCTGATGCCGAAAAAAACGTTCAAAGGGCACGGCCTGCGGGAGGATCTGGCAATGGCCCTGAAGAATACCCACGCGAAGTTTATCCGTTTCCCCGGCGGCTGTGTTGTGGAAGGGATCAACGAACAGAACTCCCTCCGCTTTTCCCGTACCATCGGGCCTGTATGGGAGCGACCAAGCGCCCAGCTGATGTGGCATTACCGCACCACAAACGGCCTTGGCTTTCATGAATATCTGCAGCTGTGCGAGGATCTGGAGATGGAGGCCATGTATGTGTGCAACTGCGGGATGAGCTGCCAGGCGCGTCACGGCGGCGGTTTTTCGGAGGAGACAACCCGGGAATATCTGGAGGAAGCTCTGCATGCCCTGGAGTATGCGCTGGGCTCTGAGGATACCCCTTACGGAAGCCTCCGCGCGCAGTACGGCAGGAAGGAGCCCTTCCGCCTGAAATATGTGGAAATCGGAAATGAGAACTTCGGCCCGGAATATAATGAGCGCTATGAGCTGTTCTATCATGCGCTGAAGGCCGCCTTCCCTCAGGTGATTTATATTTCCAACGGACATACGGAAAGGGAAAAGCTTCCCACGGATTTTGCAGACGAGCATTATTATGATGCGCCGGAATTTTTCCTGGAAAATGTGGATCTGTTTGACGATTACGACAGGAGCGGCCCGAAGATTTTCCTGGGGGAATATGCGGTAAACGGCGGAAATACCATTGCTTCCATGGAATGCGCCCTTGCGGAGTCAGCCTTTTTGCTGGGCGCGGAGAAAAATCAGGATATTGTCAGGCTGACGGCTTATGCCCCGTTGTTCCAGAATTCGGATTATACTGCCTGGAAGCCGAATATGATTGTTTTTGACAATCATCAGGTTTACGGCATTCCCAGCTATCATGCCGTTTCTCTTCTGGGAAAATACAGAGGGGATGAGGTGGTGGAAACCGAGACGGAAAGCGAGGCAAAGCCCCCGGTGTACAAAGGGATTCCCGGCATTATGTGTGAGAAGGAGGGCCTTCTTTTCAAAAATGCCAGGATAAACGGGCAGCCGGTGGAGGTTTCCAAATGTATTTACGGGGAAATCGAAGAAGCGGGGGATGCCTGGCGGATGGTTTTCGGAAACCGGAAGCATCACTGCACCGGAAAAAGCAGGGAATGGAATGAAGCCTTTGAGGAGTTTATAGGAAGCGGCAGTTTTCATGAAAATCCGGTTATCTGGGCCGTTTTCGGGACGGATGAGCTGGAGGAGTATACCTTTGAAATTGATATAAAATGCGAAGAGGATAATCCGCTCACCCTGTCCGCCTGGAACCATCATCCGGAAACGGATGCCGGCTGCAATGAACCGAAGGACACGGAATGGACTACAAGAACCGTCAGAAACCAGGTCTGGAAGCTGGAGAAGGGCAGGAGCGCCACGAGAGTTCCCCGGTTTTTTGATAAGCCGCTGTCCGAAGAGGAGCAGGTTCCCGTGTCCATTCCCTATGGAGAGTATAACCATTATAAAATGGTCTGCCAGCCTTGCGGCTATGAGTGTTATATCAATGACCGGCTGGTGCAGAAGAAAACGCATGTGCTGCATCCGCTGATCAATGCCTTGGCTGTGCAGGATAAGGAAAAAATATATCTGAAAATGGTCAACGTGGATGAAGAAGACAGGGAGGTACGGATTTGTACCGACTGCGCGGTTACGCAGGAGGTTCTGGCGGAGGTGCTTGCGGCGGATCCCGGGGCGGTAAATTCCTTTGAGGACAAGGAGCATGTATCCGCAGCCTGCCGGAGAATTCCGGGAGGTTCAGAATTTACGTATCGTATCCCTGCCCACTCTGTCAATGTATTGGTTATGGAAAAAGAAGGGAGGAAGAGTTTATGTTAAGAAAGGTTCAGGTAAAAAACGGAGTGCTTCATGGACTGGTGGGAAAGGATCCGCGGATTACTGTATTCCGTGGTGTGCCCTATGCAAAACCGCCGGTGGGAGAGCTGCGCTGGAGGGCGCCGCAGCCCGCAGAAAACTGGGAGGGCGTAAGGAAATGCTATGAATACGGGGATATGCCCATGATGAGGGTGCACCCCGGGACAGGGGATGATTTCTATACAAAGGAGCTGCATCCTGTGGCTGCGGATTATGGAATGAGCGAGGACTGTCTCTATCTGAATATTTTTTCACCCGCGGCTGCTGCGGATGAAAACCTGCCCGTATTCTGCTACATCCATGGAGGCGGCCTGCAGGACGGCTATAGCTACGAGGTGGAATTTGATCCGGAGCGGGTGGCCAGGCGGGGCGTCATTGTGGTTATGATCGGCTACCGGCTGGGCTTGTTCGGCTTTCTGGCCCATCCGGAAATCACGGCCCGGACACCGGAGGGAGAAGTGATTTCAAATTTCGGCTTCCAGGATCAGTCTCTGGCGCTTCACTGGGTTCATGAAAATATCAGGGCCTTCGGCGGCAATCCCGACCGGATTGTGATCTGCGGACAGAGCGCGGGGGCGGGCAGTGTGCAGGCCCAGCTATGCAGTCCCTTTAATGAAGGGATTATTGCGGGAGCGATTTGCCAGTCCGGCGTTTCCATGGCCTTTGGGGACGAAGAGAAACCCTTCGGCGCGGCAATGCCGCTGAAGGAAGCGGAAGCGCACGGGGAGGATTTTTTCAGGCAGGCAGGGATTGAAAATCTGGCGCAGGCGCAGGAAATGGATGCCTCTGTGCTGATGGAGAAGCTGCGCGGCATCACTTCCGACTGGAGATTTGGGTTCGGGCAATGTATTGACGGCAGGTTTGTGAAGGAATCGGTGTGGGATTCCTATTATAACAACCGGCTTCCCAATGTCCCCATGATCATCGGCGTATGCTGGGGAGAAACCCAGGGGGGAATGTTCGGCGGCGGAGATTTTACTTATGAAGATTTCCTGCAGTGGGCGAAGCAGTTCGGAGAGAAGGAAGAGGAGTTTATCAGGGTTGCCGGCGTTGCCAATGACGCGGATGCCCGGGCGCTGACCGAGACGGACGCCAGGAATATGCTTTTAAGTAACAGCAGAGGCTTCTGTGAGCTGCGTTCCTCCATGGGACAGAAGGTGTATTATTATATTTTTGATCATGATATTCCGGGAGATGATGCGGGCTCCTTCCATGGCTCGGATCTGTGGTTTATGTTTGATTCCCTGGGCAACAGCTGGAGGCCTTTTGAAGGAAAGCATTATGATCTGGCGCGCCAGGTGACCTCCTACTGGACGAATTTTGTGAAATACGGGGATCCCAATGGGCTGGACTATAACGGGAACCCGCTGCCTGAGTGGGATGCTTACCAAAAAGAGAAAAAAGCGGTGATGCGGTTTACGGACCAGGCGGCTCCGGGGGTACTGGAGGAATGCCCGGTTCTGGATTACCGGCTGGAATATGGTAAAAGTAAGCTCACTGATTAGGCGGAGGAATGCATTATGCTTAGAAAAGTAAAAGTAAAAAACGGATTGCTACAGGGAATGACAGGGAAAGATCCGCGAATTACTGTTTTCAGAGGAGTACCTTATGCGAAGCCTCCTGTGGGAGAACTTCGCTGGAAGGCGCCTCAGCCGGCTGAGGACTGGGAGGGTGTAAGAAAATGTTATGAATATGCAGATATGGCAATGATGCGCGTCCATCCCGGGATGGATGATGATTTTTATACGAAGGAGCTGCATCCTGTGGCAGCGGAATATAAGATGAGCGAGGACTGCCTGTATCTGAATATTTTTACCCCCGCAAAGACAACGGAAGATAATATTCCTGTGTTTGTCTACATTCACGGCGGCGGGCTGCAGGACGGTTACAGCTATGAGGTGGAATTTGATCCGGAGCGTGTGGCAAGACGCGGCGTGATTGTGGTGATGGTCGCTTACCGGCTGGGCCTGTTCGGTTTTCTGGCCCACCCGGAAATTACGGCCCGGACGCCGGAAGGGGAAGTGATTTCCAATTTCGGTATGCAGGATCAGTCAATGGCTATCCACTGGGTATACGATAACATCAGGGCTTTTGGCGGGGATCCGGATAATATTGTAATCTGCGGGCAGAGCGCAGGCGCGCGTAGTGTACAGGCGCAGATATGCACTCCATTGAATGACGGCCTTATTAAAGGGGCGATTATCCAGTCGGCTGTTTCCATGATGTTCGGCGACGAGGATCAGTCCATGGCTGCTATCCCTTCCTTACAGGAGGCTGAAAAATATGGAGCCGATTTCCTGCAGACAATCGGCATTGACAGTCTGGAGGAGGCGGAAAAGACGGATGCCCATGAGCTGATGCGGAGACTGGATAAGGCTTCTGAAAAGACCAGGTATGTATTCGGGCTCTGTACGGACGGCAGGTTTGTCCGGGAATCGGCTCCCAGCGCCTATTATAATAACCGGGTTGCGGATATCCCGCTGATCGTGGGCGTATGTCAGGGAGAAACCCAAAGTCCTTTTATAAAAGGGAGTTTGAACTATCAGGAATTTCTGCAGAAAGCAAAAAAATACGGAGACAGGGAGGCTGAGTTTTTAAGGCTTGCTGAAGTTACCAACGACGAAGAAGCGGATGCCCTGATGGCAGGAGATGCGTTTAACAATTTCCTGGCAGGGACCAGGGGCTTCTGTGAGCTTCGTTCCTCCATGGGGCAGAAGGTGTATTACTATATTTTCGATCATGATATCCCGGGAGATGATGCGGGCTCCTTCCATGGCTCGGATCTGTGGTTTATGTTTGATTCCCTGGGCAACAGCTGGAGGCCTTTTGAGGGAAAGCATTATGATCTGGCGCGCCAGGTGACTTCCTACTGGACGAATTTCGTTAAATATAAGGATCCTAACGGAACCGACTATAACGGAAATCCGCTTCCCTTGTGGGAGCCTTACAGCAGGGACAAAAAGGCGGTGATGAAATTTCTGGATGCTCCTGTACCGGAGATCCTGGAGGAATGCCCGGTTCTGGACTTCAGGCTGTCCTGGGGGAAGGAGAAGCTTACGGATAAGGAGTAAAGCGTAAGATATCTTCAGAAAGAATCAGTAAAACAAAAAGGCGCTGCGTTCTGGCACGGAAACGCTTGGAACTCATTATCGAGCAACTGAAGGCTTCTGAGGGAGTGACAGAGGATTTGAAGATAACAGCTCAAATGACTTGGGTGGAGCTATGAACAGCATCCGTAACCGTGCAGAGGAAATCTTCAAAAGCGAATTGATTTATCGCTAACTAAATAAAGCTACAAGCAAGCGATGCTCGGTAAAACTGCCAAGTATCGCTTGTGTTTTAATATTCCTCAGAATATTGTAGAGCACACCGACTTTAATCGCTGTAAAAAATGTAATTATACTTCCAATATTCGTTGTATTTTTTGTAATTATGAGATATACTATACTTGAATTATAAAAAAACGGAGGTGCGTGTATGTACCGAATTGCTATTGAAAAACTATTAAAGTGGAAACAAAGCAAGCGCCGTAAACCTTTGATTATTGAAGGGGCACGCCAGGTCGGCAAGACCTGGCTAATGAAAGAATTTGGCAAACAGGCGTATGCAGATACCATATATGTCAATTTTGACTCCAATTCCAGAATGGCAGAGTTATTTGCCTCCGATTTGGATACTGACCGCTTAATTATGGGATTAGAGTTGTATGCTGGCCGCAAAATTAATCCAGACAATTCTTTATTGATTTTTGATGAAGTACAGGAAGTTCCGAGAGCACTGTCATCTCTCAAATATTTCTATGAAAATGCACCGCAATATCACATTGTTTGTGCAGGATCTTTGCTCGGTATTGCTTTGCATCAAGGTACATCCTTTCCGGTAGGCAAAGTAGATTTCTTAAAACTCTATCCGCTGTCTTTTCGAGAATTTTTGATGGCTACCGACAAGGAGCGTTTTGCAGAACTTCTTGATAAGCAAGACTTTCAGATGATTACAAGTTTTAAGCAAACATATGTTGATGCTCTGAAACACTACTACTTTGTTGGAGGTATGCCAGAAGCTGTGCAAAGCTTCGCAGAGAGTAAAGATTTTAACGAGGTTCGTGAAATTCAAAAGAGAATCCTTGCTGCTTATGAGCAAGATTTCTCCAAACACGCACCAAATGAGATCGTTCCGAAGATTCGCATGCTGTGGAATAGTATTCCCTCTCAACTTGCAAAAGAGAATAAGAAATTCATTTATGGTCTCGTTCGTGAGGGGGCTCGTGCTAAGGACTATGAAACTGCAATTATGTGGCTCAGTGATTGCGGTCTTGTTCATAAGGTCAGCCGTATAAATACAGTGGGTATCCCTTTGAAAGCGTATGAGGATTTGAAAGCATTTAAGTTGTTTTTGGTAGATGTGGGATTGCTCGGATGTATGACCGGACTTCGTCAACGTACTTTGCTTGATGGGAACGATCTTTTTGTTGAATTCAAAGGTGCTCTTACCGAGCAGTATGTTTGTCAGCAATTAAAAACCATCGAAGATTTAGGTATTTATTATTATACCAACGATAGAGGTTCTTGTGAGATTGACTTTGTTGTTGATACAGGTGAGCAAATCATTCCGGTTGAAGTAAAGGCGGAAGTGAACCTTAGAGCAAAGAGCTTGAAAACATATCAGGAGAAGTTTTCACCTGATATATCTGTTCGTACTTCGATGGCAGATTTCAAAAAGGAAGATTGGCTTATCAATTTGCCGCTCTATGCGATTGAAAGGATTGATATAACAGTAGATGAACTAAGTTAAGAGTGATTCTCATATTAACATTACAGACGTTGACGGCAAAAAAAAATTGAGTTTATAACCCTGGTCAAAATCAAGAAGAACAAGTGGAAAATGTCGGTAGGTTCATCCAGATGGCAAAAAAATATCTGCATCTGGAAAAGCTGACTTCCACCGTCCTGAACGATATGGTAAATGCCATATACGTTCACGCACCGGACAAGTCCTCCGGTCACAGAATACAGGACGTGGACATCAGCTACAACGATATCGGCATACTTCACGCCAATTTACTCTATGAAATTCAAACGGAGAAACGGTATGACCGAAATCATACCGTTTCCCGAAAATTAATATATTGTTTTATTGGGCCGCTCCTTCATGCGGCACTTTTTTTGAAAAAACGGCGATATATTTTTAGGTGTTAGAAGCTTATGACATTCATCTGCGGTTGATAAACCGCTCTATATTACAGTATCATTTGCCCCGGCTTTTTTTCGGAATTTTGCAGGACTGATGCCTGTCATTTTTTTAAACTGCCGGTAAAAATGAACTTCATTTGTATAACCACATACTTCTGCCACACATTCAAGAGGCAAATTGCTGGTGGTTATAATATATTTGGCGTGATCTACACGCATTCTTATTAAATCCTGTTGAAAAGGAATTCCAAAAAGGTCCTTATAAAGATACTGGAAGTAAGATTCACTGATATTCAGTTTTTGTGCATAATCTTTGATACTGTGTTTTTCAGCTAGAGAGTTCTCCATTTCCAGGCGCAGCAGCTGTAGCTGGGATAAATAGGGACTCCGCTCCCGCAGACTGTCCTGTGTATTATAGGCGGTAATTAGATGGTTAAACAATAAACTAAACAGCGCATTTATATTATCCTGAGCATAAGAGCTGTCATTATAGGTAAGCTCCCATAAAATCTGCCTGATACAGAAGGTATATAAATTATGTTTATCAATCGGAAAAGGTTTGTTGCACATGGCGATTAAATTCTGAAGATAAGGGGAGTCACTGATTTCAAAATGCAGCCAGTCATCTACATACTCTCCATTTGGATTACCATAACTGTATGGAGTATTCGGGGCTAAAATAATGACCTGGGGAGGGGTAATTGAAAATGATTCGATGCCAATCTGGAATTCACCGTGGGTTCTGATAATCAGTACAACATAATTAGGCAGGCCTTTGGGACGTGACATCCGGTAAGTACTGGGATGTCTGGTTTCGCAACCTCCTTTGATTGCTTCTATCATAAAATAAGCTCCTTTAAATAAATAAACAATAGAAAATGTTAGTTTTTTAGTATTATAGGCTATTATCAGCAATGTGTCAATGATGTAATATATGTACAGATAGAAAACAGGCAAAATGTATAAAGAATAGAACAAAATGATACAAAAATGTCTAATAAAATCTATAATTATAATATAAATTGTATATATTGACATATGTATTCATATTTTATCACTTGATAAGTTTAGGTGAATTTAGTGCGGAAAGTAACAAGGTTAGTTTTGTGAGTTGGAATGGCCGCTGATTAGAAGGAGATACGGGAACAGAACATATTGACATAGGGGGGATTAGTTATGGGGGAAAATGTTACAGGACCTCTTCTGAGCGACAGACGCTTTTTCCAGGAATGCCTGAATCTGGAATATGGGGGCATGCAAGAGGTTAAGGCCAGCGTTTTGAAAGAAGATTTCTGTGGAGCCAGGAAGGCAATGGCAGCGTATATCAGGCGCACGTTGGATCCGGAACGCTTTTTTACAATTCCTTATGAGGCACCGGAGAATATTTACAAATTCCCGGAAGAAAGCGATGAGGATGCCTGCAGGAGAATCTGCCGCCATACATTGATTTCGGTAGGGGTTCCCTGCGAATACGGGGAAGGGAAGCCGGTAGACTGGAAGGCAAATCCTACTTATAACGGTTACCGGGAATGGACCTGGCAGCTGAACCGCCACAATGATTGGAAGCTGTTGGCCCATGAATATAGAAGGACCCATAACAGGCGGCTTGCAGAGACGGCGGCGGAGCTGTTTACTTCCTGGGTAAGACAGGCGGTTTATCCGGGAGACTGTCCGGGATACAGCACGGATTGCTGGAGAACTATAGAATGCGGAATCCGGATGGGAGCAAACTGGCCATATATTCTGTTTACTTTTTACAATACAGAACCTTTTACTGACGATATATTAATTGACTGGTATAAGTCGGTCTGGGAACATGGGGAACGGCTGAGCAGGAACCATATGACGGGAAACTGGCTGATTATGGAAATGAACGGGCTGGCCCAGATCGGTATTCTTTATCCCCAGTTCATCCTGTCCGGGCAGTGGCTTTCGCAGGCGCTGGGCAGCCTGGAAGAGGAACTGGACAGACAGATTTACCCGGATGGCTTCCAGTATGAGCTATCTACCGGATATGCGGATGTCGTGGTTAATAATTATCAGCGGCTTATTGAAGTGGCAAAAGCATTCGGCAAGACGGTTTCGGAAGGAATGCTGGAAAAACTGGCCAAAGCATGTGAACTGGATGTGAAGCTGATGATGCCGGACGGATGTGTGCCGGATATCAATGACGGAAAACACAGAAATGTGGAAGAAACCTTTCAGTGCAGAAAAAGAATCTTTCCGGAAAATAAAACAATCCGCTGGATCACAGAAAAGTTTGAGACAGGGGAACCGGATTTTACATCCATTGCGCTGCCCTGGTCCGGGTTTCTGGTAATGAGGACAGGATGGACCACGGAGGATTCCTGGGCGTTATTTGATGCTGCCCCTTTTGGTAAAGCCCATCAGCATGAAGATAAGCTTTCCCTTCTGTTTTATGCAAACGGGAAGCTGCTTCTGACCGAGGGCGGAAATTATGCCTATGATACTTCTGAAATGCGCCGCTACGTTCTTTCCACCAGGGCGCATAATACGGTTAGGGTAGATGCTAAGGATCAGAACCGCTTGAAAAATTATGCATGGAAAGAAGAAGATATCCGGGAAAAAGCAGATTTAAAGTGGAAGCTTGGTCCGGTATGGGATTATGGGGAGAGCAATTACCGGGAGGGGTATGGTGAAAATCCATGTCCGGGAACGGTCCATAACCGGAGGGTGTTTTTTAATAAAAGCCAGAAGGAAGGAAAACCGCCTTTTTTGGTAGTAGTGGATCGGATGGCAAGCGATGAAATTCACAGGTATGAGTGGCTGTGGCATATTGACAGTGAATTGGAAGCTGTGCAGAAGGGAAGAATTTCTTTTCATGAAATAGATGCCGCCTTTTCCGCCGGTGAGGCTGAGGTTATAGAGGGCAGGGAAGAACCGGAATGGCAGGGATTTAAGGCAGTGGGAACCAAACAGGGTATGTACCGCAAGCTCCCCTGCGTAAGCATAAAGGCTGATGCCGGACAGATAAGGATAGTTACTGTATTATCACCCTGCAAAGGTTTATCTGGCAGAGTGCACAAGGTAACGGCTTCTGCGATGCCGGAGGAGGACAGCGTTGTTATTTCCTTTGAGGATGGAACGGAAATTGCTTTCCGGGAACAAGAAATTATACAGACTGTATAGCTCCAAGAGCCTCATTTCATAAATTTCAGGCAGGACCAGGGCGGATTCCAGGGAGTTTACATAAAAAAACATGCCTGCATCGGCTGCAGGACATGAAAAAATTTTAGGAGGTAAGAAATATGAGAAAGACCAACAAATTTTTAGCGCTTGGGTTGGCCGCGTCGCTTGTGGTGAGCGCACTGGCAGGCTGCGGCGGCAGTTCGGGAACAAGCGCGGATACTGCCGCAGGGACGGCGGCAGGAAACGAAGCGGCTGCGGAATCCGCAGATGCGGGCAAGAGCGCCTCTTCAGGCGATAAGCTGCTGGTAGGGCTTACCCAGAGCAGTATGGTTACAGATTATGAGAATAATTATTTTACGAATTATCTGGAAGAACAGCTTGGTTTTGAACTTGAATTTTATATGCTTCCCGCAGATGCGGCAGAAACACGTACCAAGGTTGCGCTGATGGCGACTTCTAAAGAAGAACTTCCTGACGTGCTGGTAGTAGACGGCCATCTGACAAATGAAATGATTCTGCAGTATGGATCCAGCGGATTTTTCCTTCCGTTAAACGATTATCTGGCCGATGCCTCCAAAATGCCCAATTATAACGCAATTCCTGCTGAGGATAAGGAAATTATGGAAAGGGCGCAGACCATGGCAGACGGCAATATGTACGGCCTTGCCGCATATGAACCGGAAACCTGGAATCTGACTCCCAACCGGATTTTTATTAATAAAGCCTGGCTGGATAAACTTGGACTGAAAGAGCCTACCACTACGGAAGAACTCAAAGAGGTGCTCATTGCTTTCCGTGACGGAGATCCCAATGGCAACGGTGTGCAGGATGAAATCGGTGTTTATGGTTTCTCCGGAGGCGGTTACGGTGAAAATACATCGGCTGCCCTGATGAACTCCTTCGTGTTCTGGAATGGCGGTGGCATAAACGGCGGCCTTTCCCTTTCCGATGACGGTACAACGGTGATTGAACCTTTTACGACGGAAGAATGGCGTGACGGACTTCGTTATATGAATGACCTTTATAAAGAAGGCGTTCTTTCCGCTAATATTTTTACAGATGACGGTACGCAGTTTAAAGCAATCCTGAATCAGGAAACACCTATTGTAGGATTGACAACCGCAGGCTCCCTGAGCAACTGGCCGGATGTAATAAATAACAAGAATTTCCTGGAAATGGAAATGATAGCGCCTCTTAAGGGGCCGAAAGGAATACAGTACACCCCGTACTCAGAGTATACTCCCGGTCAGGAACTGATGATTCTTGCAAGTACGGATAAGCTGGATATGGCTCTGAAATTTGCGGATCAGTTTTATGATCATGATACCTCAATCATCGAACGTTTCGGGGAAGAAAACGTAGACTGGACCCGGGATCCTGAAATCCTTGCGCAGCACACAAATGCTTATGTGGAAGCAGGTCTGTATGACGGTCTTTCCATGCTTGTCACCTCTACCGTATGGGCGGATAACCAGAGCCAGACCTGGAGAAATCATGGCCCCAGATACGCCAGCCTTGAAATGGGCAACACCGTTTATGATTTTTCATCCGGCCGGCCTTTTGACCCGGATGATCCGACACAGCTGAATGCAAAATGTTATGAACTTTATTATGATAAACATCCTGAAAAAGTGCTTCCTGCCTTGAAGTATACGATTGAGGAAGCTGAACAGATACAGGATCAGCTGACTACAATTCCGGATTTTGTAAAACAGAGCCTGGCAGAGTTTGTTACCGGCGCAAGGGATATAGAAGGCGGCTGGGACACTTATCTGAAAGAACTGGATAACATGGGACTGCAGCAGTGGATTGCAACTGCGCAGACAGCTTACGACAGAAGCTGAGTTTCCCTCTGTTGATTTAGAAGACAGGCAGCTGCATCGGCAGCGAAAAAGCAGTAGTAAGAACAGCATGGGCGGGCAAAGGCGCCGGTGAAAGGGCACATTTGCCCGCCGCGCTGTATCTTACAGAGACTCTTTCCGGCTGCGGAAGGCAAAGCATGATCTCTCGGAATCTTGATTGATCATACCAGAGAATCTGGCAACTGAACAT